>NZ_JBEOZN010000240.1:0-6406 GCF_040298085.1 Streptosporangium sp. NPDC001681
TTAACCACCCCAACGGCCCGCGGCCCCGGACGGCATGCCGTCCGGGCCCGCGGACCACGGTCCGGCTCGGTCCGGGTCAGGCCGGCAGCCGCGTGGCGAGTTCGAGACCGTTGTCCCGCATCACTCGCCTGCTCTGCTCGACCGTGTACTGGAAGTTCTCCAGGTCCTTGATGTAGGAGCCGGGGTCGGCCAGGCCCTCGACGTGCGGATAGTCCGATCCCATCAAGATCTTGTCGACGCCGATGAGGTCGCGCAGCGCGCCCAGTTCGTCCTCGTAGAAGGGAGCCACCCAGATGTGCCGCCTGAACGTCTCGCGCGGGTCCTCGGGATACAGGTACGGGGTCTGGCCGAAGGACTTCTTGAGCTTGTCGAACAGGTGGAAGACCCAGTCGGAGCCCACTTCGATCGAGGCGATCCGCAGCCGGGGGAAGCGCTCGAACAGCCGGTTGGCGAGCATGCTCGCGATGGTGTCCTGAAGGGAGTTCGCCGAGGCCAGGCCGCGGAAGGGGCTGGCGCGGAACGCCTCGGTGAACTCGCTCTCGCCCCAGTCGGCCAGGTACTTGCTGTAGTAGGAGTCGCCGCCGTGGTAGAGCACGGTGATGCCGGCCTCGTTCGCCCGTGCCCAGAAGCCGTCGAACATCGGGTCGGCGGGTGACCTGCCGCCGCCGGGGGTCATGACGGGCCCGCCCACCATGACGACGAAGCGGGCGTCCCGCTCAAGCGCCCACTCCAGCTCCCTGACCGCGTTGTCGGGGTCGACCAGCGTGATGTACGGCGCGGCGAAGATGCGCTCCCGGTAGGCGAATCCCCAGTCCTCGGCGAGCCAGCGGTTGAAGGCGCGGAAGGCCGCGGTGAGCGCGGGCACGTCGTGCAGGAGCGCCTGCTCCATGCCGACACCGAGGGTCGGCAGGAAGATCGCACCCTGCATGCCCTGCTCGTCCATGAGCGCGAGGCGCGCGTCACGGTCGCGGTACTCGGGCCGGATGGGCTCCAGCTCGCCGAAGAGTTCGAGTGTCCCCGCCGACTTGGGGTTGCGGCCGCGGAAGTACTCGTCCATGGCACCCGGCTTGGCCACCGGGTCGAAGGTCGGGTTGGGGATGAACTTGTTCACCCGGCCCCCGACCAGGAGCCGGGTCCTGCCGTTGATCGTGGCCCACTGCATCGTTCGCTTGGCGAACCGGGGTTCCAGATGGCGGGTGAAGGCGTCGAGCGCCTCGTAGTAGTGGTTGTCGCAGTCGAAGTACCTGAAGGGCAGGTCAGCCACGGGTTCGTACCTCCCGGTCGTCACGCGCGGCCTTCTTGGACCGCCGCATGCAATGTATGCAATGTAGAACGGGATTTCAGTTGTGGCAAGCATCGACCTCGCCTGCTGTTATTAGGTGAAGTTCTGCCCGCCTCTTGACGAAACTGAAATCCTGTTTCAGAGTACCGAGCCAGGACTGAAAAGGAGCTCACGATGGCCATGCCGTCCGGAGTGCCCGTCATCGACACGATGATCGGATTCCCGCAGAAGGACTTCTCGCAGTACGACTTCATCCGCAGGCAGACCAGGGACCGGGGGTCGCTGGAGGAGATGCAGTTCCCCGCGGAGTACATGTTCAAGCAGGTCCCCAAGGACCTCCCCGCGGACGACCCGATCGGCCTCACCCTGCGGGAGATGGACCGCTTCGGCATCGTCCAGGGCATGATCGGGGTGTCGGACGAGGTGTCGCGGGCGGCCTTGAAGCGCTACCCCGACCGTTTCATCCCCTCGGGCAACGTCGACGACCCCAACGACGTGATGGGCAGCGTGGCCGCCATCAGGCGAGACTACGAGGAGTACGGGATCCGCGCCGTGGGGTCGTTCCCCGCGGGGACGTTCCCGCAGGTCGCGATCGACGATCCGAAGATGTACCCGGTCTACGCGACCTGCGTGGAACTCGACATCCCCATCTTCGTGTGCGCCGGTATCCCCGGGCCGAGGCTGAAGTTCGCCCCGCAGGAGGTGTCGCGGATCGACACCGTCATGTACGACTTCCCCGACCTGGTCATGGTGACCCGCCACGGCTGTGAGCCCTGGGAGCAGCTCGCGGTGAAGCTGATGCTCAAGTGGCCGAACCTGTACTACTCCACCTCCGCCTTCGCTCCCAAGCACTACCCCGAGGCCATCATCAGGTACGCCAACACCCGGGGCGCCGACAAGATCCTCTACGCCGGTTACTTCCCCATGGGGCTCTCCCTGGAGCGGATCTTCACCGACATGCCGGGCGTGCCCTTCAAGGACGAGGTGTGGCCGAAGTTCCTCTCCGGCAACACCCGGCGCATCCTCAAGCTGGACAGGTGAGGTGACGAGACGATGTCGATCGCACTGACCGAGGACCAGCAGGCGCTCGCCGAGTCCATCGCCGGGTTCACCGCCCGCCACGTGAGCTCCGAGTCGACCCGGGCCGAGTTCGAGGACCTGGCCGCCGGGGTGTGGCCGTCGGTCTGGAGCCATCTGGTGGAGCAGGGCATCCTCGCCATGCACCTGCCCGCCGAGTACGGCGGCGACGACGCCGGGCTCGTCGAGCTCGCCGTCGTGCTGGAGGAGACCGGGCGGGGGCTGATGCCGGGCCCGCTGCTCCCCACCCTGCTGACCAGCCTGGTCGTCGCGCGGCACGGTGGCGGCGACCTGTGCGCCCGGGCGCTGCCGCGCTTCGCGGGCGGCTCCACCGGCGCGTGCGCCACCACGCCGAAGGGCCTTGTCGCGGTGCGCAGGCGGGACGGCTGGCAGGTGACCGGCACGACCGAGCCCGTCCTCGGCGCGCTCAGCGCCGAGCACCTGGTGCTCGGTGCCGAGGCTCCCGAGGGCACCGTCTGGTTCCTGCTGGAGCCGGCGGAGCGGGACGCGGTCAAGGTCTCCCGGCAGCCGGGAGTGGACCTCTCCCGTGACATCGGCTCCGTCACGGCCGAGGGCCTGCTCGTGCCCTTCGACCGGGTGCTCTCCGTCGACAGCACCGAACTGCGCTCGCTCGCGGCCGTGCTGTTCTCCGCGGAGGCCGCGGGCATCGCGCGCTGGTGCCAGGAGAACGGGCTCGGTTACGTCCAGGTGCGCGAGCAGTTCGGCCGGCCGGTCGGTTCCTTCCAGGCCATCAAGCACAAGTGCGCGAGGATGTTCATCCAGAGCCGGCTCATGTCGGCGGCGGCCTGGGACGCGGCCTCGGCCGCCGACCAGGACCGGGAGCAGTTCGCGTTCGCCGCCGCCTCGGCCGCGGTCACCTGCCTCGGCGGTATCGCGGAGCTGGGCCTGGAGACGGTCACCCTGTTCGGGGGCATCGGCTACACCTGGGAGCACGACGCCCATCTGTACTGGCGCCGCGCGATGAGCCTGGCGACCCTGCTGGGTCCCGCGCACGAGTGGGAGGAGAGCACCGGGCGGCTCGCCCGCGTCACCGAGCGGACCAGGGCCGTCGACCTCACCGACGAACCGGCGGGACTGCGCGCCCGGGTCGCGGAGACGCTCGGCGAGATCGTCTCGGCCCCGCAGGCCGAGCGGCGTCGCCTGCTGGCCGAGGCCGGCCTGGTCTCCCCGCACTACCCCAGGCCGTACGGGCTGGCGGCGGACCCGATCTCGCAGGTCGTGATCTCCCAGGAGTACGAGCGCGCCGGCCTGACCCAGCCGTCGACGGTCATCGGTGAGTGGGCCCTGCCCACCGTCATCGCGCACGGGACCGAGCGGCAGCGCGAACGCTTCGTCATGCCCACGCTCCTCGGCGACATCGTCTGGTGCCAGTTGTTCAGCGAGCCGGGTGCCGGCTCCGACCTCGCCTCGCTGAAGACCCGGGCGGAGAAGGCCGACGGGGGATGGGTGCTCAACGGCCAGAAGGTCTGGACGTCGAGCGCGCACGAGGCCGACTGGGGCATCTGCCTGGCCAGGAGCGACGCCGAGGCCCCCAAGCACAAGGGCCTGAGCTACTTCCTGGTGGACATGCGCTCCGCCGGGGTGGAGGTCCGGCCGCTGCGCGAGGCCAACGGCGGCTACCTCTTCAACGAGGTCTTCTTCGACGACGTCTTCGTCCCCGACGAGTGCCTGGTCGGCAGGCCCGGCGAGGGATGGCGGCTGGCCCGCACCACGCTGGGCAACGAGCGGGTGAGCATGGGGAGCGGCATGTCCGGACCCCGGGAGAATCCCGCCCGCACCGCCGAGGCGCTGGGCGTCGACGGGCCGGCGGTGGTCCGTGACATCGGGGTGCTGACCGCGAAGGTCAACTCCTTCGAGGCACTCGGCCAGCGCGCGTTCGTGCGGCAGCTCTCCGGCCTGCAACCGGGCGCCGAGTCGAGCGTGCTGAAGGTCGTGTCGGCCTGGAACGCCGCCGAGATCCGCGGCAAGGAGCTGAGCTGGCTGGGTTCGAGGGCCGGAGTCCTCGCCGGCGAGGCCGGCGACGCCGCCCAGGCGCTGCTCTCGGTGCCGCCGCTGCTGATCGGCGGGGGAACCACGGAGATCCAGCTGAACGTGATCGCGGAGCAGGTGCTGCGCCTCCCACGCGAACAGGTTCGATGAGCACCTCCGGTGACGGCGCCTCCGACCTGGCGCTGTTCTGCTTCAGGCTCACGCTGGCCGTCGTCTTCGTCATGCACGCCTGGAACCACGTCTTCGGCGGCGGCCGGATCGAGGGGACCGCGCGCTGGTTCGAGTCACTGGGCATGCGGCCGGGCCGGCTGCACGCCTGGACAGCGAGCCTGACGGAGTTCGGGGCGGGCGTCCTGATCGGGCTCGGCCTGCTCACCCCCCTCGCCTCGGCCGCGGCGATCGCGGTGATGGGGGTGGCGCTCGTCACGACACACCTGAGGAACGGGTTCTTCATCTTCCGGCCCGGCGAGGGCTACGAGTACGTGCTGGTACTCGCGGTCTGTGCGGCGACCCTCGCGGGGCTGGGCCCCGGCCGCTGGTCGCTGGACGAGCTGGCGGAGCCGTCCATCGGCGGCTGGGGTCGCCTGGCGGTCGCGGTCGGTCTCGGTGTCTGCGGAGCGGCGGCGCAGCTCGTCGTCTTCTGGCGTCCCGGTACGGCGGCCGGCCCCGGAGCCTGAGCCGCGCACCGGTTCACAGTGATCAAATCAGAGTTCAGGGAGACACCATGGCAGAGCAGGAATCGCGCTATACCGTCATATCGTCGGACACTCATGCCGGGGGAAGTCACGCGATGTACCGGGAGTTCCTGGAGCAGAAGTACCACGACGACTTCGACGCCTGGCGGGGCCGGTACAAGAACCCGTTCAGCGATCTCGGTGACACGCGCCGGTACCGCAACTGGGACGACGAGATGCGCAACTCACAGCAGGACGCGGACGGCGTCGTCGGGGAGGTCATCTTCCCCAACACGGTGCCCCCGTTCTTTCCCAGCTTCGTGCTGTTCGCCCGGCCGCCCAAGCCGGACGAGTACCAGCAGCGCCTCGCCGGAATCCGTGCCCACAACCGCTGGCTGGAGGCGTTCTGCCGGCGGGCGCCGGAACGGCGGGCGGGCATCGGCCAGATCTTCCTCAACGACATCGACGACGCCATCGCCGACGTCCGCTGGATCAAGGAGCACGGGTTGCGCGGAGGCGTGCTGCTGCCCACGATCCCGCCGGACGTCGACTGGATCAAGCCGCTGAACCATCCCGACTACGACCGGCTGTGGGCGGTGTGCGAGGAACTCGAGGTTCCGGTGAACGTGCACGGCGGCACCGGCTCGCCGGCGTACGCGCCGCTGCCGTCGTCCGCCCTCATCATGCTCTCCGAGATCACCCACTACTCGCGGCGGCCCCTGCTGTTCATGCTGCTCTCCGGTGTCTTCGAGCGCTTCCCGAGGCTCAAGGTCGTGCTGACCGAGCAGGGCTGCTCGTGGCTGCCGCCCCTGCTGGAGCAGCTGGACACCACCCTGGCGGCGATTCGCGACAGCGGCGCGGTCGGTGAGCTGAGGTTCAAGCCGGAGCACATCCTGCCGAGATCGGCCACCGAGTACTTCCGGCAGAACGTCTGGCTGGGCGTGAGCTTCCCCCAGCGTGCCGACGCCGCCGCGGCCCGCACCCTCGGCATCGACAAGTTCATGTGGGGCAGCGACTACCCCCACGACGAGGGCACCTACCCGTACACGACCATGTCCCTGCGCCAGCTCTTCCACGACTGGCCGGAGGCGGACCTGCGGAAGATCCTCGCGGAGAACGCGGCCGACGTCTACGGCTTCGATCTGGACGCCCTCGCGGGGCCGGCGTCGCGCCTCGGTCCCAGGGGCTCCGAGGTCGCCCAGCCGCTCACCGAGTTGCCCGACAACCCCAACGAGGCCCTGGTCCGCAACGTGACAGCGGCCTGACCCGCCCCGAAGCCGAGCTGCGCGGGCCCCGCCCGAGCCGACCCACCGCCACACCCGCACCACGGCCCCGAACAGAGAGCGAGGGGAAGGCGAAAAGG
>NZ_JBEOZN010000241.1:0-6398 GCF_040298085.1 Streptosporangium sp. NPDC001681
AGGAGGGAGCCGCAGCGTGCTGCGGTGACCGACGACAACGCGGCGAGGCGCCGCCTGACCGACCGCAGTAGGCAAAAGATCCGCAGGACAGGGCCGAGGGTCTCCCTCTGGCTGTCCTTGGCACGATCGCCCGGATGCGTCCCCGGCCTCACGGGACGGCGCACCCGGCGCGGTGACCGCGAATCCTCACTCGACCGGGTGAACGTTCCCGGCCAGGACGGTGGACGGCGCCTCGACGGACTCGGAGATGGGGATGTGGAAATCGGCGGAGACGGCCTTCAACGCCTCGACCGCGGCGCGGATCGCCGGGCGGCGGGCCGCGTCACTGCGCCAGAGCGCATAAAGCCTGCGGGTCGGGCGCGACCTGATCGGGACGACCCGCACCCCGGAGGGGACGAAGTCACGACCCAGTCGGGGAATGATCGCGCACCCCTGCCCGGCCGAGACGAGGGCCATCTGGGTGGGGTACTCATCCGCCATGCAGGCGATGTCCGGCTCCACCTCGGCCGAGCGCAGCGTGTAGACCAGCCAGTCGTGGCAGACCGTGCCCGGTGAGGAGCTGATCCACTGCTCCCCGGACAGCTCGGCCAGCTCGATCTCGGAGCGGTCCGCCAGTGGGTGGGTCGCGGGCAGGATCGCGTCGGCGATGTCGTCGAAGAGCGTCGCCCGGGACAGCCCCTCGGAGATCGCCAGTGGGCGGTTCATCCAGTCCTGGATCACCGCGAGGTCGAGCTCTCCCCTGGCCACCTCGCGGATCTGCCGCGAGGGCTCGCGTTCCATGAGCTGAAGCCTCAGGTCGGGGTGGCGGGTGCGCAGCAGGGCCAGCGCGGCGGGCATCAGACCCCTGGCCGCCGTGGGGAAGGCACCGATGCAGAGCCGCCCCACGACCTGCCCGCGCAGTGCCTCGAAGTCGGCCTCCGCCGTCTCGACCAGCGCGAGGATACGCCCGGCGTGGTCGGCGAGCAGCCCCGCCGCGTCGGTCAGCCGCACCCCGCGCCCGTTGCGCTCCAGCAGGGTCGCGCCGGTCTCCCGTTCCAGCTTGGCGAGCTGCTGGGAGACCGCGGAGGGGGTGACCATGAGCGCCTCGGCCGCCGCACCCACCGATCCGTAGACGGAGACCGCGTGCAGTGCCTTGAGCCGATTGAGATCCAACACATAAGCAACTCTAAACGACATAAGCCAGAAATTCTCGCTTGTGCTGAAATATCGCTGAAAACGACGATGGATATATGCGCACCCGGCACCTCCTCCTCGCCATCGGCCTCACCGCCCTCTGGGGCTTCAACTTCGTCGTCATGGAGGTCGGGCTCCGGCACTTTCCACCGCTGTTCTACGTGGCGCTGCGCTTCGCCCTGGCCGCCTTCCCCGCGCTGCTGTTCGTCGGCGGCCCCGGGGTGCCCTGGCGGAAGGTGCTCGTCGCCGGGGCCACACTCGGCATCGGCCAGTACACCCTGCTGCTGATGGGCATGCGGGCGGGCATGCCCGCCGGGCTGACCTCGCTCGTCGTCCAGGTTCAGGCGGTCTTCACCGCCGTCCTGGCCGTCGTCCTGCTGGGGGAGCGGCTCACCGCGCGGCGGATCACCGGCATGGCCGTCGCGCTCGCCGGGCTGGTGCTGATCGCCGCCGACCTGGGCACCGGTGGTCCCATCGGCGCGTTCCTGCTGGTCGTCGGCGCGGCGTTCTTCTGGAGCGCGGGCAACATCGCGGTCAGGAGCGCCGCCCCGCCCAGCTCGTTCCGCTTCATGGTCTGGATCAGCGCGGTCGCGGCCCTGCCCATGCTGGCCCTGTCCCTGCTGGTGGAGGGGGTTCCCCGGCTGGAGTTCTCGGTGGAGGGGAGCCTGTCCGTGCTCTACGTGGCGCTGATCTCCACCCTCGGCGGTTTCGGCATCTGGGGCTTCCTGCTCCAGCGCTACGACGCCTCGGTGGTCGCGCCTTCCGCCCTGCTCGTCCCGGTCTTCGGCATGTCCTCGGCCGCCCTGTTCACCGGCGAACCCATCTCTCCCGTCAAACTCACCGCCGCCACCCTGATCATCTCCGGCGTCCTCTACGCCGGCACCCGCCCCCCTACGACCGCCGCACTCCCCGCTCCCGTCCGGACCAAGGCGAAAGCTCCCTGAAAACGTCAGCAACCAGGAGCAGCGTCTCCTAACAGTGATCTACAAGCCGTTTCCCAGTAACGGTCTCTAGCTTCGTCACCAGCCCTCATGCCTGGTGCGATAGGCCCCCGGCGCCGAGGAGAAGGTGCGATGAGGCCCGAGGACAGCCAGTCGGCTGCCGCCGCGGGGAGAGGCATGGAGGAACGGAAGTTGGAAGAGCAGCTCGGCCGGTATCGGGAAGTGGTCGCCGTCCATCGGGGGCTGGCCGAGGCCGATCCCGAAAACCATCTGCCGCCCTTGGCGCACTCCCTATCCGACCTGGGCAGGGCGCTGGTAGAGCTGAAGCGGTTCGACGAGGCCCTGTCCTCCTTCGAGGAGGCCGTCGCCGCCCTCCGGCGGCTGATCGGCACGGACCGCGGCCTGCACGCTCTTGAGCTCGCTCCCGCCCTGACCGACCTGGGTGCGTTGCTGTCCGCTCTGGGCCGGCCCGACGAGGCCGTACCGGTGTGGGAGGAGGCCGTCGATCTCTACCGGGAACTGGCTGTCGTGCCCGACTACCGGGACGATCCCGGGTCTCCGATCCCGGACGCCCTGGGCTCGGCACTGTGCGAGCTGGGGTCGGCGCTGAATGGTCTGGGCCGGTACGACGAGGCCGTGGCCGCGCTGAGGGAGGCCGCCGACATCCGGCGCGGACTGGTCGCCACCGACCCCGAGGAGCACCTGCTCGACCTGGCCCGCGCCCTGGACGGACTCAGGACGGTGCTGTCGGACCTGGGCCGGCCCGGCGAGGCGCTGCCCGTGATCGAGGAGCTCGTCGCCGTTCACCGGCGGCTGGCCGACGCCGGATCAGGCCGGCCCACTTTGGAACTGGCCATCGCCGTGGGCGAGCTGGGTGTGACGCTCATGGAGGTTGGCCGCCTCGACGAGGCAGTGCCCCTGCTTGAGGAGGCCGCCGACTCCTATGGCAAGGTACTGGCCGTCCTGCGCGACCCGTACAGCCCGCAGATCGGCGCCATCCATGAGGGGAAAGCGGCGACGCTGACCAACCTGGGGCTGGCGTTGACCCGCATGGGGCGGCTGGACGAGGCCGTGCCCCGGCTGGAGCTGGCCGTCTCCTTCCACCGGGTGCTGGTCGGGTACGACCCCGAACGCTACGTGCTGGGTTACACCCGCTCTATGATCAACCTCGGCCACGCGTTCTCCGAGCAGGGCCGGCACGACGACGCTCTGCCCGAGTTCCAGGAGGCCGCCCGCCTCCGCCAGGAGCTGGCCGAGCTCGATCCCGGACGCTTCATGCCGGAATATGCCCGCTCCCTGGTCGGCTTCGGTATGGGGCTCACGAACGCGGGGCGGCTCGACGACGCCGCGACCATCGGGCAGGAGGCCGTCAACATGTGCCGGCAGCTGGCCCAGGCCGATCCGGAGCGTTTCCTGCCCGACCTCGCCAACGCCCTGAGCTGCCTGGAGGCGGCCCACGTACGGCTGGAGCGTTCCGAGGATCTCCTGTTCGTCCAGGAGGAGGCCGTTACCGTCCACCGGGAACTCATCAAGGTGGACAAAGAGCGTTTCCTCCCCGGGCTGGCCCGCTGCCTGTCCAACCTCGGCTTGACATACGACGAGCTGGGCCGGCCCGGTGACGCCGTGCCCGTGATGAACGAGGCCCTCTGGGCACATGAGCAGCTGTTCCTTCGTCGGCCATCGGACCACATGGACGGCTACCTGAATGCGCGCCGTCACCTCGCCGCCTGCCTGGCCAAGGTCGGCAGGCACGACGAGGCCGCTCAACTGCTGGGGAATCCGCGGTAGCACGGCGCGAGGTGAAAACTCCCTGAAGCCGTCCGGTTACGCCGAGGCGGGCAATCCGCACTTCTGGCGGGTGGAGAACAACAACGGCTCACCGCCCACGCCTACGAACTGGACCCGGCCACCCACGCGTACGGCCTCACCGGCATCCACCACGACCGCCTGACCGCCCCGGTCCCCTTCCCCATCACCATCGACCTCGACGACCTGCTCAGATGGGCACCCAACTCACCCCAGGTCGCCGAACTCACCGCCTTTGACACCACCACAAAGGCCCGCCACCCGCCAGGGGAGAAGACCAGCGCTGGACCATTGATGTCCTTACTGTCCCGAACGGCCACGATCCCGGCCAGATTGCGCGCTACCTCGACACACGCTCCACCATTGCCGTTACTGCGCGAACTCTTGCGCCACTCTGCGTGAGACAGGTCCACAGGCTGGTTCTCCACCGTCCCGCACCTCTCGGAAACCCTCTTAACTCATCACGCGATCAGGGGCGCGTGTCGAAGTCTCCAGACTTGACACGGCCAAGGAAGGCAGCCCAGTCACCTGGCGAGAAGACAAGTGTGGCGCCATCAGGGTTTTTGGAGTCACGGACAAGGTACTGGTTGTCTACGTGGGCCACCTCGACGCAGTTGTTGCCGCTGCCGCTCAGGCTGCTCTTGCGCCACACAGCGTTTGTCGGATCAGTCATGAGATAGCTGCTCCTTCGCCTCGGCGATCAGCCCCATGGATGCATCCTGGGGCAGAGCCGCATCACAGATGCGCTCAAATGCCATTTTATAGCGATCTATCTGATCTGAGCTCTCGATATATACATCACCGGCGGTGCCCTCCACGTAGGCGACGTCGGGATCGACCTCTTCTGTGAAGGACAGGACAGTGAACGCCCCTTCCAGCCCGGCGTGTGCTCCAGCACGGTAGGGAAGGACGCGGATCGTCACATTGGGACGGCGCGCCGCGACCAGCAATGCCTGCAACTGATCACGCATTGATTCGGGATTACCGATCGGGCGGCGGATAACGCCTTCGTCTACTACCGCATAGAGTTCCGGCGCATCGGGCCTGCTGAGCAGTGTGCGCCGTGCCATGCGAGCCATGACCCGTCGATGGGTGTCCTCTGCGTCGTGCGGTTCGGGTCTCCCAGCACTGATCACCGCGCGGGCGTAGTCCTCGGTTTGTAACAGACCCGGGACGAGCTGCACCTCCCATTGATGGATCAGGGCAGCTTCGTCCTCCAATCCGATATAGGAGCCGGTGAACACATCGGCGTAGGCGGTCCACCAGCCGCGTTGACGGACCTCCTTGGCAAGTTGAATCAAACCAGCACGAACCGACGAGCCCGCACCATAAAGGTCGCAGACATTGGCAACGTCGGAGGCACTCGCGCGAGTACGTCCTGTTTCGATCCGGCTCACCTTGCTACGGCTCCATCCGAGACGGATTGCAGCACTCTCAGGGCTTAGCCCGTTTTCTTCTCGCATCTTGCGTAGTTCACGAGCCAGACGCCGGAGCCGAACAGTTGGGCTGTATGTGGGCGACATGCGCTCAGTGTGATGGAGCGGCTACCCGGCCGTCTTCGATACGCAGATTAATTTCAATCTGCATTGTGCATTGACAGACAGCACCATGCTAACTCAGCATGACCATGCAATCACTTTCCGTTGCTCTAGATCGCTGGGAGCGGAAGAGCTTCAGGGTGTCGCAAGGCAGGGTTCTCTTCGCATCGCTCAGATGTGGACATTCCTGCCAAAAGCCATCGTCGCGCGGAACAAATCCGTAATAGGAGGTCAGTGCTATGAGTGCACGTGATCCGCAAGAGCAATTGATTCACCTGGTACGGCTGGGGTGGGATCTGCGGGGCCTGGGGGTGGGCACCTCGCTGGTGTTGCCCCAGGTGGGGCAGCCAGTGCTGGAGATCATGTCCGGGGGCGAGACCCGGGTCCGGATCGCCGTCATCCGTCGCGCCTGCGGCTGGATGTTCGTCTGGCGGCCCTGGTGGGCCAGGGCGTGGCGGCCGGGCGAAGGGGTCTGGGCCGGGGCCGACAACGCCGCCGACGTCATCGTCTCGGCGGCGATCGCATGAACGCGTACCGGCAGGCCACCTGCCGCTACGAAAGACAGCGAGCGACCGCGGGACGCTGGGCCGTACTGCACCCGCTGGGCCACGCCGAGTTCGCGGGCCTGGCCTGCTCGGTCGCGACGGTCCGCGCCTGGGCACGAGACCTGCTCACCGGCAGAGTCGACGACTCCGCCCTCGACACCGTGGTACTCCTGCTCAGCGAGGTCGTGACGAACTCCGTCGTCCACTCCGACTCCGGGCAGAAAACAGCAGGATCGATCACGGTCTGCCTCGGCCTGGGCGGCGGCATGGTCCACGCCGAGGTGATCGACGACGGCTCGACGACCAGCCTCCCCTTCGTCCGCGCGGCCGACTTCGACAGCGACGGCGGACGCGGCCTGCTCCTGGTCGAGGCCATGGCCACCGCCTGGGGCACC
>NZ_JBEOZN010000242.1:0-6385 GCF_040298085.1 Streptosporangium sp. NPDC001681
CTACTCGCCGCGGGGGCGGGCCACCCCCCGGCGGGCCCCGCCCCCCCCCGACGCCACCGCCGACGGCCCCGTCACGGGCGCAGGTCGGCCCTCGCCTCGCCGGTGTCCGTACCGACGTCGGGGAACGAGTGATGTTCGTGGGCGACGATCCAGCGGCCGTGCTCCTTGCGCAGGCCGAGCGTGAGCCTCAGGCGGTTCTCAGGCCGGTCGGCGAGATCCTCCCGCGTTCCGCAGCGCAGCAGGGCGTGCGCGTAGGCGATGTCGTCACCGGCGGTGACGTCCAGCGAGTCGATCTGGAACAGGGCTCCCTGTCTCTGCCAGTCGAAGAAGGGCGGCCACGACTCACGGTAGGCGTCGATACCGCGTACACCCTCGTACGGTGGCGGCACGTCGAACATCACGATGTCCTCAGAGTGGTCCGCGAGGACGCCGCTCATGTCGCCCCGGTGGACCGCCTCGGCCCAGTTCTCGACCAGAATCCGGATCTGTTCCTCGTCAGCAGGCATTCTTCGGCCCGGTCCTTTCCCGGTTGATGATCCTGTCAGGACTACAACCCGCGCCGGACCGGAAAATCATCGCGCGCCGCCGGATCGGTCCCAGCCGGTCAGCCGAAACCGGTCAGCCGGGAGTCTGTCCCAGCAGGTTCGCCGTACCGGGCGTCGATCTCAGCCGGGCAGCTCCGCCGGGAGGCCGAACGCCGGGAGCTCCGCGTCCAGGAAGGAGACCACCTCGGCGACCTTCGTACCGTTCAGGACGAGAAGGTCCAGGCCCGCCGCGACGTGAACACCCCTGTCCTCGTCCCACAGGTAGGTGCCGAACGCGAGCTGCCCGTTCGCCCGCGTCGGCAGGAAGCGCCACCGCCGGCCCGACATCGCCTCGGCCAGGAACGTCCGGATGCCGTCGTGGCCCTCGTACCAGGCCGTCAACGGTGGCATCGAGTACCTCGCGTCGTCTGTCAGCATCGCCACGACGGCCTCGATGTCCCCGGCCTCCCACGCGGCCGCGTACCGCCGGGCCACTTCCCGCCGCGTCGTCTCGCCCATCGCGTCCAGGGTTGCCCGCTGGGTGGTCGCCGGAAGCAGGCCGTCGAGGACCTTTCTGGCCCGTTGCAGCGCGCTGTTGACCGCCGCGACCGTGGTGTCCAGCAGGTCGGCGACCTCGCGGGCCGCGAACCCGAGGACGTCGCGCAGCAGCAGGACAGCTCGCTGCAGGGCCGACAGGTGCTGCAGCGAGGCGACGAACGCGAGCTCCACGCTCTCCAGGGCCACCACTCGAGCCTCCGGGCTCAGCCGGTGGTCGGGGTAGGGTTCGAGCCACATCACCTCGACCGGCGGCGCGCCTTCCGGGCTCAGATCGGTGGGAAGCTCGCGGCGCCCCCTGCGCTCGATCAGGGTCAGGCACCTGTTGGTCGCGATCCGGTACAGCCACGGCCGGATCGACCCCCGGTCCTCGAACCGCTCCAGGCTGTTCCAAGCCCGGACCAGGGTCTCCTGTACGGCGTCCTCGGCGTCATGGACGGACCCCAGCATCAGGTAGCAGTGCGCGTGCAGCTGATCCCGCAGCGGTCCGACCAGACGTCCGAAGGCGTCGCCGTCACCGGCCTGGGCCGCGACCAGGAGTTCCGCCGTGGTGGACCTGTCCGTCCAGCCGTGACTCATCCGCGCTGATCCCCCGTTCTGGGCCCACCGGAGCCAGGGTATGGCAGGAAAACCAAGGTGGAGTGGTGTGATCGCAGCCGACGATCCGCCCCTGAGAACCAGACCGGGAACTCACGGCCTTCACAGGGATCATGTGTCTCCCCGCCTTCCGGTTCAGACCCTCCGATGGCTGCGACCGAATAAACCAGTCGAAGTCGAATCGAACCAGCCGGGATCATGACTCCCATGACGTTCCGCAAGGACAAGGACAGAGACCGGTCCCGCCGAGAGATCCTCGCCGAGTTGCACGGCTCGCTGGATCGGCGGTATCGGCCCGAGGACGTCGCCGACCTGGTGCTGCGAGCACTGGACGGGCAGTTGTCGCGGCGCGAGCGTGTGGTGCTGGAGCGTGCGGCCAAGCACTCCTCCCGCCGCGAGGGCTGGTTCTCCTCGATGTCCACCGATTACGCGAGGCCGGTAGGTGGTGCCCGGCAGGTCGCGGCGGCGAGCCGCCTGTTCGAACGGTCGGTGGAGGTCGACCCCGACGATCCCGAGTCGCTGCTGGAGTTCGCGGCGAACGTGGGGCGCGAGATCCGGTGGACGCCGGACCGCAGTGACTTCCTGGCCGACCGGCTCAACCGGGACGCCCGGGAGGCGGCGGGCATGGATCTGTCCAAGCGGCAGTACAACCGCCGGTTCAGGTTGCTGGGCCGGGTCGCCGCCAAGGCGGGCACGCTGAGCACCGAGCAGGACAAGCGGCGCCTGCTCATGGTGGGTGTCACCGGCTTCGGCGCGGACATCCCAGTGGAGCGGTTCATCACCGACGTCGACGCCGCGTGCTTCGTGGCGTACTACACCGCGCGGCGCAAGGTGCGCCGGGAGTTCAGCCTGTCCGGGCGGGAGAACCCGTTCGACGAGATCGCCCAGGTCCTGCTCGACCGATGCACGGACCGGAGCGACTGGTGGATGATCGCCCAGGCACGGACGACTCCTGACGTCCTGGAACGCCTGACCGACGAGGAGCGTGGACGGCTGCTTGGCCAGTGGTCGGCCGCCATGCGGCACAGCGCCGACGTACTACGCGCCCGCTGGAACCCCGGCACCGACCGCACCACGATGATCGTACGGCCCGGCGACGACTCCACCACGTGGAACAACCTGGCGGTCGCCTACAACGCGGCTCGGGCCGGCTGGTTGGCCTGCCTGGCATCGCTGGACGCGCTGGAGTTGCTGGAGGTGGCCTGTCCGGGCAAGGTGATGCGCCTGATGGCCGCCGACCTGGCCGCCTGGCATCGCGGCACCGGCGGCGACGTCGACCCCAACACCGCGGTGTGGGCGGCGCTGCCGCCGCCCTGGGAGGTGCTGGACGGCACCGCGGCCTGCACGCGTGCCGTCGTGGAGGCGGCCTGCCGTACGGCCGGGCTGGACCCGGTGTGGACGGGCTGGACCGCGCCCGCGGCTCGACGTGGAGTGGCGGTGTTCCGGCCGACGCCCGAACTGGTGCACGGAGTGAGCATCGCCGATCCGGTGTGGGCGGCCCTGCTACGGCGTGCCGGGATGTTCAGCGGCAGGAGTGTGAAGCCCGAACTGGCCGCCGACGTCCGCCACGGGCTGGCCTCCGGGGTGGTGGTCAGCGATCTGCCCGCCACGGACCTTCCGGGAAAATAGGCCGGCGGCCCTGCCGTAGGTAAGCGGTGGCGCCGCCGGGCTTCGGATCGGATGAACGCCGGTGCGAGCCCGTCGGCGACGCCGCCGTTATTCGGTGGCGTCCGCCACGCGGTATCGAGCACACTGGGGTGCGGCCCGCTGTAGTTCAGAGGTAGAACGCCTGGCTCTTCATCCAGGTGGGCGCCGGTTCGAGCCCGGTCGGCGGTGCCGTACACGATGGACATGGCCTCGCTGTAGCTCAGAGGTAGAGCGCCCGGCTCGGGACCGGGTGGACGCCGGTTCGAGCCCGGTCAGCGAGGCCCTCCAACGAACATTCCAGGTGGCCGGAGGGCTCGTCGTCAGGTTGGCCGGCAAACGAAGAAGCCCAGGCCGACGATGCCGACCTGGGCTTCTTGCAAGTGCGCCGCCAGGGACTCGAACCCCGGACCCGCTGATTAAGAGTCAGCTGCTCTAACCAACTGAGCTAGCGGCGCTTGCGACGGGGGTAACTCTAGCAGCAGCTCCGGCGCGACCGCACCTCGGTTGACCGCCGCCCGGCTCCCCGCGAGAAACTCGGGGGCCGGGCCGTTCTCGGCTGTCCGGTCCCGTACACAGACTCGGGGCCGGACAGTCCCCAACCGTCCGGCCCCGATCTTCTCGCGGGCTCTGCCATCGTCTCCCCCAAGACTCCGGCGGCCGTCCTGCTCCGGAATAGACTCGGGGCCGGACAGTCCCCCAACTGTCCGACCCCGATCTCCTCGCGGGCTTTGCCATCGTCTCCCCCAAGACTCCGGCGGCTCCGCTCAGGAACGCGATCCCCCTCGCGTCCTTTTTCCGGTGAAAAGTCTCTGCAACGCTCCCCCCGGGCTTCGCAGACCCCTTGACCTGCAATAACACTACCTGGCTAAATGTAACGGGCGCGTCATCCAAAGGTTGATTTTGCGCCTACACCCAACCTTGACCCGGTATCACCGAAGCCTCCGTCAACCCCCGCCGGATACCCGAAAATCCGGCTTCCCGGAGGTAGATCGGCCTGCTTCGGACTCGGACCGGGAGCCGATCGGCCACCTTGGGCCTGGGTCAGGGGAGTTCGAGGCCGACCTCGGTCTCCTCCCGCAGTGCCCGGCTCACCGTGCAGTACCTCTCCTCGACGCGGTGGGCCACCGCGCGGAGCACCTCGGCGGCCTTCTCGTCGCCCTCGGGCAGCTCCACGTCGTAGCTGATGGTGATCGGCCCCAGCCTGCTCGCCTCGATCTTCTCCGCCTGAACGGTCATCGCCAGGCGGACCATGCGGTGGCCACGCTGGGCCGTCAGCGGCTCCACTGTGACGATGTTGCAGCCGCCGAGCGCCGCGAGCAGCAGTTCGACCGGGGTGAAAGTCCCCTGCTCGTCGCCACTGCCCATGGCGACCTCGGCTCCGCGGTCGTTGCGTGCCACGAACCCGTCCTCGGTCCGCTCCACTCTCACCTGCGCCATGACGCTCCTTTTCGGCCTTCCTCGATCTGCGGATCACCCTACAGAGGGAGGACGGCCGCCTCAGGCATCGGGATGTTTGGACAGGTATTCGATGTAGAACGGGCGCAGCGCGTCACCCAGCTCCCCGTGACCCGAGACCATGGCGTCACTGAGCAGGGCCGAGATCCGGCTGAGGTCGTTGGTCGTCTCGTCCCCGTGCCCCGATGACGCCTCCGCCGCCGGGATCAAGGAGAGCAACTCCCACAGAAAGCCGAGATCTCCGTGATGCACGGCGTAGTGGACCGCGCGATCATGCAGTTCCTGGGCCGATAGCGACTCAAGCTCATCCGTTTCCAACAGACCCACCCCCTCACGCCCCTTCTGCCCCGAGATTGTGACCATCATGCGCAATCGACGGTACGCGCAGTCAGCGCACCAGCCTGACCACCATTTTTCCGGTGCTGGCGCCGCGGAGCATGTCGATGAACGCCCGCGGGGCGTTCTCCAGGCCGTCGACGACGGTCTCCATCGAGACGAGCCTGCCCTCGCGGAGCCAGGTGCCCACCTCGGCGACCATGTCGGGCAGCCGCGCCTGGTGGTCGGAGACGATGAATCCCCGCAGGGTGAGCCGCTTCCCCACGGCCAGGAAGAGGTTGCTCGGGCCCGGTACCGGCTCGGTGGCGTTGTAGACCGAGATCGCGCCGCACATCGCGACCCTGCCGTACGTCCTCAGCTCGTCGATGGCCGCCTGCAGTTGGTCACCGCCGACGTTGTCGAAGTAGACGTCGATCCCGCCGGGGGCCGCCTCGGCGAGCTGCTCACCGATCCGGCCGTCGCGGTAGTTGAAGGCGGCGTCGAAGCCGAGATCGCGGATCAGGTACGCGACCTTCTCCGGCGACCCGGCGCTGCCCACCACGCGCGAGGCGCCCTTCAGCCGGGCGATCTGCCCGGCCAGGCTGCCCACGGACCCGGCCGCGCCGGACACGAACACCGCCTCGCCCTCCTTGAATCGCGCGATGTCGAGCAGGCCCACGTACGCGGTGAGGCCGGTCATGCCCAGCGCTCCGAGGTAGGCGGAGAGCGGGACGCCCGGGACCTCCTCGACCTTGCGGGCCTGCCCCGCGTCGAGCACGGCGTACTCGCGCCAGCCGTACCCGTGGGTGACGATGTCGCCGGGGGCGAGGTCCGGCGAGCGCGACACGACGACCTCGCCGACGGCCCCGCCGTCGAGGGGGGCGCCGATCCGGAAGGGCGGGGTGTAGGACTCGGCGTCGTTCATACGTCCCCGCATGTACGGGTCGACGCTCATGAAGAGGTTGCGGACGCCGATCTCCCCCTCCCCTGGAGGGGGCGGCTCGACCTCGGCCAGCTCGAAGTTCTCCGGGACCGGCCAGCCCGAGGGCCGCGACGCCAGCCGGATCTCCCGCGACACCGTACGGCCGGCGGCACGCGCCGACGTCCCGTTCACGGCGGCGGTCCCGGCCGCGGCGGTCCTCCCGGCACCGGTGCCACCCCCGGCCCTCGTCCCGGCTCCCGTCTCCGGCACGGCTCCGGATCCGCCCCCGGCTCCGGGGGCGGGGCCGGGTCTGGGCTCGCACGCCGCATCCGTGAACACCCTCATAGGGGCAGAGGTCAATGGGCGAGGC
>NZ_JBEOZN010000243.1:0-6072 GCF_040298085.1 Streptosporangium sp. NPDC001681
AAGTACACGATCACCAACGGCGGCACCACCACGATCAACGGCTGGTCGGTCGCCTTCGACCTGCCCTCCGGTGCCAACATCGGCTCCTTCTGGGACGCGTCGCTGAGCCGGAGCGGGCAGCGCTTCACCTTCACCAACGTCGGCTGGAACGGCACCCTGGCGCCCGGTGCGACCGCGAGCTTCGGCTTCAACGGCAGCCCCGGCGGCGTCACCCCGTCCAACTGCACGCTCAACGGCGCGGCCTGCGGCGGCACCGGTACCACCGTCCCCGGTAAGCCGGGTGCGGTGTCGGCGACGGGTGGTGCGAACAGTGTGGCGTTGTCGTGGGGTGCGTCGTCGGGTTCGGTGACCGGCTACCGGGTGTACGAGGGTTCGGCTGTCAAGGCGACGGTGACCGGGACGAGTGCGACGGTGTCGGGGTTGGGGGTGTGCGAGGCGCACACCTACACGGTGGCGGCGTACAACTCCGCGGGTGAGGGGCCGAAGAGCGACCCGGCCAGTGCCACCACCACCGGCTGCACCACAGGCACCCCGGGTAAGCCGGGTGCGGTGTCGGCGACGGGTGGTGCGAACAGTGTGGCGTTGTCGTGGGGTGCGTCGTCGGGTTCGGTGACCGGCTACCGGGTGTACGAGGGTTCGGCTGTCAAGGCGACGGTGACCGGGACGAGTGCGACGGTGTCGGGGTTGGGGGTGTGCGAGGCGCACACCTACACGGTGGCGGCGTACAACTCCGCGGGTGAGGGGCCGAAGAGCGACCCGGCCAGTGCCACCACCACCGGCTGCACCACAGGCCCGCTGCCCAAGCACTTCCTCACCGGGTACTGGCACAACTTCGACAACGCGGCGGTCGAGCTGCGGCTGTCGGCGGTGCCCAACGAGTACGACCTGGTCGCGGTCTCCTTCGGTGAGGCCACCGCCACCCCGGGCGAGGTCGTCTTCGGGGTGGACCCGGGCCTGTCGGCCTCCCTCGGCGGCTACACCGACGCCCAGTTCAAGGCCGACGTGCAGACCCTCCACTCCCGCGGCAAGAAGGTCATCCTCTCGGTCGGCGGCGAGGCCGGTCGGGTACAGGTGGCGAGTGCCGCCGCCGCGACCAAGTTCGCCGACACCGTCTACGCCCTGATGCAGAACTACGGCTTCGACGGCGTCGACATCGACCTGGAGAACGGCCTCAACGCCACCTACATGGGCCAGGCGCTGCGTGCGCTGCGGGCCAAGGCCGGTGCGAACCTGATCATCACGATGGCGCCGCAGACCATCGACATGCAGTCCACCGGCGCCGAGTACTTCAAGCTGGCGCTGAACATCAAGGACATCCTCACCGTCGTCCACACCCAGTACTACAACTCCGGCTCCATGCTCGGCTGCGACCAGATGGCCGCCTACTCGCAGGGCACCGTCAACTTCATGACCGCGCTGGCCTGCATCCAGCTGGAGAACGGCCTGCGCCCCGACCAGGTGGCGCTCGGCCTGCCCGCGGGACCGGGTGCGGCGGGCGGCGGGATCGTCGCCCCCGCACTGGTCAACCAGGCCCTGACCTGCCTGGCCACCAGGACCAACTGCGGTGGCTTCGTGCCGCCGCGCGCCTACCCCGGGATCCGCGGCGCGATGACCTGGTCCATCAACTGGGACGCCAGTAACGGCTGGAACTTCTCCAGGACCGTCAAGCCGCACCTCGCGACTCTGCCCTAAGCCTCCGAACATCCCCCCAACCGAGGAAGAAGCATGAGAATTCGACGAACGCTGACCGCGGTTCTGGCCGCGCTCGGCATGTCACTCGGCCTGTCAACGGTCGCGACCCCGGCCTTCGCGGCATCCCCCACCGCCGTCTTCACCAAGGTCTCCGACTGGGGGACCGGCTTCGAGGGCAAGTACACGATCACCAACGGCGGCACCACCACGATCAACGGCTGGTCGGTCGCCTTCGACCTGCCCTCCGGTGCCAACATCGGCTCCTTCTGGGATGCGTCGCTGAGCCGGAGCGGGCAGCGCTTCACCTTCACCAACGTCGGCTGGAACGGCACCCTGGCGCCCGGCGCGACCGCGAGCTTCGGCTTCAACGGCAGCCCCGGCGGCGTCACCCCGTCCAACTGCACGCTCAACGGCGCGGCCTGCGGCGGCGGCAGCACTCCCGGCACCCCGGGCGCGCCCGGTACCCCGTCGGTCACCGCCACCACCAACTCCTCGATCTCCCTGTCCTGGGGCGCCTCCAGCGGCACCGTCACCGGCTACCGCGTCTACGAGGGCGGCACCCAGCGGGCCCAGGTCACCGGGACCAGCGCCACCATCGGCTCGCTCGGCACCTGCACCTCGCACACCTACACCGTCAAGGCCTACAACGCCCAGGGCGAGTCGGCCGCCAGCGGCGCGGTGAGCGCCACCACCACCGGCTGCACCAACCCCGACCCGGTCGGCAAGATGCCCGGAGCCCCGTACCTCTACATGGGCTGGGGCAACCCGCCGAACCCCGCGACGGTCATGAGCGCCACCGGCGTGAAGTCCTTCACCATGGCGTTCATCCTGTCCAGCGGCGGCTGCACCCCCGCCTGGGACGGTAACCGGCCGCTGACCGGCGGCGCCGACCAGACCGCGATCAACCAGATCAAGGCCGCGGGCGGCAGCGTCCAGATCTCCTTCGGCGGCTGGTCGGGCAACAAGCTCGGCCCGAACTGCTCCACCCCGGCCGCCTTCGCCGGAGCGGTGCAGCAGGTCATCAACGCGGTCGGCCCGGCGGTCGTCGACTTCGACATCGAGAACAGCGACGAGTTCGAGAACTACACGGTCCAGGACCGCATCCTCAACGGCCTGAAGATCGTCAAGCAGAACAACCCCAACGTCAAGATCGCCGTCACCTTCGGCACCACCACCACCGGCCCGAACTCCCACGGCATCCGCCTGATCAACCAGGCCAAGGCGCTGGCCGTGCCGATCGACAACTACACGATCATGCCGTTCGACTTCGGCGCCTCGAACATCTACACCGACACCGTCAACGCCTCCGAGGGCCTGAAGAACGCGCTGAAGGCGGCCAACGGCTGGACCGACGCGCAGGCGTACGCCCGGATGGGCATCTCCGGCATGAACGGCCTGTCCGACCAGCAGGAGCTGACCACGGTGGCGGCCTGGACCCAGATCCGAGACTGGGCCAAGTCCAAGGGCCTGACCCGTCTCGCCTACTGGGCGGTCAACCGCGACCGTCCCTGCCCCGGTGGCGGCGTGGTCTCCAACTGCAGTGGCATCGCCCAGTCCGACTGGGACTTCACCCGCGTCACCGCCGGCTTCTAAAACCGCACGGAGCGGGCCCGCCCAGCACGAAAACGTCTGACGCGGGCCCGCCCAGGGCGAAAACGCGGAGCGAAAGCGCACCGAGCGAGAACGCCCGGGGCGGAAACACGCCGCGCACGATCCGTACGGCCGACACGACTCGTACGGCCCGCACCCCGCCCGGGGTGCGGGCCGTACCCCCACGACACCCTCCTAAAGATCTTTGCGGGGTACATCGGATGCACCTCAGGAAACTCGCCGCGGCCGCCGTGCTGGCGCTCGGCGGGACGATGCTCGCCGCGACACCGGCCCACGCGGCCAACATCGCGACGAACCCGGGCTTCGAGAACGGGCTGAGCGGCTGGACCTGCTCGGCCTCCTCGGGCGCGACGACCGTCTCCTCGCCGGTACACGGCGGGACCAAGGCCCTGCAGGCCACACCCCAGGGCTCGGATCAGGCCCGCTGCCAGCAGACGGTCAGTGTCAAACCGTCCTCGTCCTACTCGCTGTCGGCCTGGGTACGCGGCGGCTACGTCTTCCTGGGGGTGAGCGGCACCGGAACGACCGACACCAGCACCTGGGCCTCCTCCCCGTCGGCATACACCCAGCTCACGCGTACCTTCACCACGGGCGCCTCGACCACCTCGGTGACGATCTACACCAGCGGCTGGTACGGCCAGGGCGCCTACCAGGCCGACGACGTGGTCCTCGACGGCCCGCCGGGAACCGGCACGCCCAACGACACCACCCCGCCGACCGTGCCGGGGAACCTCACCGTAGGCGGTCCGGCCGCGAACTCACTGACCCTGGGCTGGTCGGCCTCCACCGACGACTCCGGCACCGTGGCCCGCTACGAGGTCTCCCGCGACAGCGGCGCGCCCGTCGACGCGGGCTCCGGCACCGGCTACACCGCGACCGGGCTGAGCCCCGACACCGCCTACGGCTTCCGCGTGCGGGCCTGCGACGGCGCGGGCAACTGCTCGGCCTACACCTCCTCGGTAAGCGGCCGGACCAGCCGCGACACCGGCCCGCCCGGCGGTGAGATCCGCTACGCCCCCTACATCGACATCACCATGCCCACGCCCTCCCTGGTGAGCGCGGCGGCGGCGACCGGGGTGAAGAACTACACCCTCGCCTTCGCCCTCGGCGACAGCAGCGGATGCAACCCGGCCTGGGGCGGCACCATCCCGATCAACGACTCCCGGATCGTCAACGACGTCAGGGCGCTCCAGGCTCAGGGCGGCCAGGTCATCGTGGCGACCGGCGGTGCGATGGGACCGTACCTGGAGCACGTCTGCGGTACCTCCGCCGCGCTGGTCACCGCCTACAAGAAGGTCCTCGACACGGTCGGCACCAACCACCTCGACGTCGACGTCGAGGCCTCGATCGACGCCGCCAAGGTCAACACCGCCCTCAAGCAGCTCCAAGCCGAGCGCGGCACCGTGATCAGCTACACCCTGCGCATCCAGGGCCAGGACTACGGCGTCGACCCGTTCTCGCTGTCGATCCTCCAGGACGCCGCCGCCAAGGGCCTCAACGTCATGGTCAACCCGATGCTGATGAACTTCGGCTACACCGGCAACTGGGGCGACGCCATGATCGCCGCCGCGCAGGCGACCCTCGCCCAGATGAGGACCGTCTGGCCCGCCAAGACCGACGCCCAGCTCAAGAAACTGCTGGGCCTCACCCCGATGATCGGCAGGAACGACACCGGGATGACCACCACCCAGGCCGACGCCCGCAAGCTGCTCGCCTGGGCCAACACCAACCACGTCGGTTTCATCGGCTTCTGGTCCAGTGCCCGCGACAACGGCGGCTGCCCGAGTGGCCAGGTCTCACCGACCTGCAGCGGCATCTCCCAGTCGGCCTGGGAGTTCACCAACATCTTCAAGGGGTTCACGGGATGAGGTTCAGGAAACTCGCGGCGATCGCCGTACTGGCGCTGGGTGGGACGATGCTCGCCGCGTCACCCGCCCACGCCGCCAACATCGCGGTCAACCCCGGCTTCGAGAACGGGCTGACCGGATGGACCTGCACGGCGTCCTCCGGGGCCACGGCGGTGTCCTCGCCGGTGCACGGCGGTACCAGGGCACTGCAGGCCACACCGGCCGGGAACGACACCGCCCGGTGCCAGCAGACGGTCAGCGTCAGACCGTCCTCGGCCTACACCCTGTCGGCCTGGGTCAGGGGCGGCTATGTCTTCCTCGGCGCGACCGGCACCGGCGGGACCGACCCCAGCACGTGGACGTCCTCGCCGTCGTCCTACGCCCAGCTGTCCACCTCGTTCACCACCGGCGCCTCGACCACCTCGGTGACGATCTACGTCAACGGCTGGTACGGCCAGGGCACCTACCAGGCCGACGACTTCGTCCTCGACGGCCAGCCGGGCCAGGGCCAGCCCCCCGCCGCACCCACCGGGCTCACCGGCACCGGCAACGCCACCACCGCGTCGCTGAGCTGGAACGCCTCCTCGGGTGCGACCGGCTACAACGTCTATCGCAACGGCACCAAGGTCGGCAGTGCCACCGGGACCACCTTCTCCGAGGCCCCCGGCGCGGGCACCCACAGCTACCAGGTGAGCGCGACCAACGCCTCGGGTGAGTCGGCGAAGTCGGGCGCGGTCTCCGTGACGGTCGGCAACGACCAGCCGCCGCCCCCGTCCGTACCGTCGGGGCTGGCCGCCACCGTCAGCGGCGCGAGCGTCTCGCTGAGGTGGAACGCCTCCTCGGGTGCGACCGGCTACAACGTCTATCGCAACGGCACCAAGGTCGGCAGTGCCACCGGGACCACCTTCTCCGAGGCCCCCGG
>NZ_JBEOZN010000244.1:0-6061 GCF_040298085.1 Streptosporangium sp. NPDC001681
GTCGAGGACCGGGGTCTGGGGCTGAACCCACCTCCGAGTCGGTACGCCGCGCCCTGGCCATCCAGCTCATCATCAACCGAGAGTGGGGCCTGGCGATGAACGAGAACCCGTTGCAGGGCTCGTACATCATCGACCAGCTCACCGACCTGGTCGAGGAGGCCGTGCTGGCGGAGTTCGACCGGATCAGCGAGCGCGGCGGCGTGCTCGGCGCGATGGAGACCGGCTACCAGCGTGGCCGTATCCAGGACGAGTCGATGCTCTACGAGCAGCGCAAACACGACGGCAGCCTGCCGATCATCGGCGTCAACACCTTCCGCAATCCCGACGCCGACGCCCGCAACGCCGGGCCGGTGGAACTCGCCCGCGCCACCGAGGACGAGAAGCGCTCCCAGCTGGAGCGGGTCGGCGCCTTCCAGGAACGCCACCGCGAGCAGGCGCACGTCGCACTGGCCGCACTCAAGGAGGCCGCCCACGACGGCGAGAACATGTTCGCCGTGCTGATGGACACCGCCCGCGTCTGCAGCCTGCAGCAGATCACCGACGCGCTCTTCGAGGTGGGCGGCCAGTACCGGCGCAACGTCTGAGACACCGTGGTCCAGCCGGGGATGCTCGGTCAGGTGTCCCCGGACACCAGACCCGCCTCATAGGCGATGATCGCCGCCTGGACCCGGTTGTTCAGACCGAGCCGCAGCAGGATGGCGCTGACGTGGGATTTGACGGTGCCTTCCGAAAGGAACAGCTCGCGGCCGATGTCCTGGTTGGACATGCCCCGGCCGACGAGTGCGAGCACCTCGCGCTCCCGTGCGGTCAGCGACTCCACCTGCCTGCGTGCCGTACCCGCCCTGGAGAGCCTGCCGCCGCCCAGCTGCGCGATGACCTTCCGCGCGATCCTCGGCGACAGGTACGCCGCGCCGTCGGCGACCGCCCGTACCCCGATGATCAGCTCCCGGGGGTCGGCGGCCTTGAGCAGGAAGCCGGCGGCGCCCTCGTCGAGCGCTCTGGAGACGTACTCGTCCTCGTCGAACGTGGTCAGCATGATGACCGCGACCTGCGGCATGGTGGCACGCAGCTCGGCCGCGGCGGACAGGCCGTCGAGTCGGGGCATGCGGATGTCCAGCATCGCGATGTCCGGCCGGTGCGCGCGCGTCAACTCGATCGCCTCGCGCCCGTCGGTGGCTTCGGCGACCACCTCGATGCCCGCGTCGGTGGCCAGGATCGACTTCACCCCGGCCCGGATCATGGCCTCGTCGTCGGCCAGCACCACCCGGATCATCGGTGTCCTTCCGGCCTGGCCGGGAACCGCGCCGTCACGGTGAACCCGTCGTCATGGGGGCCGGCCGACAGCGTGCCGCCAAGCAGCCGGACCCGCTCGCGCATGCCTGTTATCCCGCTCCCCCCGACTGCCGGCGTCGGCGTGCCGGGGGCCGCGGAGTTGCGCACCGTGACGGTGACCGTCTCGTGGGTCCGTTCCAGGAGGACGAGTACGTCCGCCCCGGGCGCGTGGCGGGCGGCGTTGGTCAGCGATTCCTGTACCACCCGGTGCGCGGCCCGGTCCGTCGGCGGCGGCAGGAGCGCACGCTCGCCGACCTGGCGGAAGGCGACCGCCATCCCGGCGCCACGCGCGCGATCAACCAGTGCCTCGATGGACTCGTCCGGCGGCTCGACCGGAGTGGAGCCGCCTTCGCGCAGCACTCCGAGGGTGTGGCGGAGCCGGTCGGTCGCGGTGACCGCGGAGGCCCGCAGCTGAGCCGCCGCCTCCCGGTTCGGCTCGGTCATGTCGGCGGCCAGCTCCAGGGCTCCGGCGCGCAGCGCGATCAGTGCCAGTTCATGGCCGAGTGAGTCGTGCATGTCCGCGGCGATGCGGGCGCGCTCGCGAAGCGTGACGCGTTCGGCGATGAGCTCCTGCTCTCGCTGGAGCCGTGCGACCCGCTCCCGGCCCGCCTTCACCAGCTCGGCCTGCTGCCGCCGGAACCGGCCGGCCAGCCACGGCAGCACCGTGAACAGGCCGAGGGCCATCAGCGCACCGGCTCCGGTCCAGAAGTCCAGCACGGTGTGGACGGCGCCGGGTATCGCGGCAACGGCCAGGATCAGCCAGTCCCGCCGTACCGGCAGGTGGCGTCCGTGCAGGTAGGCCGTCACGGTCAGCACCGCGAAGAGAAGTTGCCGCCAGGTCGGGATGCCGTCGAGGTTCAGCCCGTTGAGCAGGGTGAACCCCGCGATCAACACCAGGATCACACCGTTTCTCACCCGGTTGACACTACCGATCGCAGCCTCAGCAGCCGCATCGCGGTGGTGACGGCTCCCGCCGTCGCCGCGACCGCCAGGGTGATCGTCATCGGTGCGGCGAAGTAGGTGAGCTGCTCCCAGGTGACCGTCCGGCCTCTCATCAGGAAGGAGATCAGCTCCGGATACCCGGCGAGCAGCGGCACCGGCAGCAGCACCGGGACCGTGCGCAGCGCGATCCACCAGCCGGGACTTCCGGCCCGCCTGCTCGCCCAGCGGCGCGACCGCAGCACGCCCAGCACCCCCAGGCCCACCGCCGTTAACGCGATCAGGCCCAGGACCAGCTCGAACACCTGCCGGTCCCCGCCCGGCGCCTCTGGCGTCCCGCCCCGGCTCATCGCGACCAGGCCGGTGAGCACGTCGTAGGTGTCGTCGTGGAGGGCCGCGCTGTTGGTCATGACCGCGAAGCCGTACCCGGTCTCCGGAGCGATCGCCTGCACCGCGTTGTAGGTGAACAGGTTGCCCGAGTGCACGAGCAGCCTGGTGCCGTTCACGGTCTCCGAACCCCAGCCCATGCCGTAGTCACGCACCTGGGACGGGGTGTGCATGGTCGCAAGGCTCTCCGGCGTCACCAGCTGTTCGCCGTTGCCGGTCTGGCTGATCAGCCACCTGCCCATGTCGGCCGCGGTGCTGATGACTCCGCCGCCACCGCTGTTGTTGAGAAAGCCGGGCAGCTCGGGCCGTGGCACCCAGGCGCCGTACAGCGAGTTGAAACCCTCGGACGGCTGGACGGCCTGGTCGCTGACGGCGCTGCCGGTCATGCCGAGCGGGCCGAAGACGTGCCGCTCCATGTAGTCGCCGAAGTCTCGTCCGCCGGCGACCTCGACCAGCCGGGCGGCCACGTCGTAGTTGACGTTGCAGTACTCCCAGCGCGTACCGGGGTCGGCGGCCAGCGTGCCGGTACTCAGCGTGGACACGTAGTCGGCGAGCGACCTGGACCTCTCCGTCGCGCCGATGTCGACGGTGGTGTCGGACAGGCCCGACGTCTGGTTCAGCAGCTGCCGTACCGTGATTCCCGCGGCGCGCCGATCGGCCATGCGGAACTCCGGCAGTCGCCCGGCGACCGGCTCGTCCAGGGAGATCCTGCCGTCGTCGACCAGTGTCATGACGGCCATGGCGGTGAACGACTTGCTGACCGAGGCGACCCGCATCGGAGTGTTCTCGGTGACCGGTTCGCCGGCCGAGTCGCGCCCGTATCCGGCGGCGTGCACGATCTTGCCGCCGTGCGTCACGACGACGGACATCCCGGGCAGCCCGGTGGACTCCATGGTCCTGGCCAGGTAGGCGTCGATGTCGGCCGGGGTCGGCTCGGCGGCGGGTGCTCCGGCCTGCGCGGCGGGAGCCGCGGCCAGGGTCACTGTCAGGGTCACTGCCAGGCCGAATCCCACTGCCAGGCCGATGAGGTCTCGTTTCATGCTGAAGAACCTAGAAACCGGCGGCCCCGGGGGTATCCGACGATCGGCCACGACCACCCCTGACGAAAGTCGGATGTCCCCGTGCGGACGGACAGGCGTCAGGCTCGCCTCCGGCCGGTCGTGTGTTGCGAGAACTTCACAACAACCCAGGACAGCTGCCGCAAGAACTTGATGGACATGTGCAGCTAGAGAACAAGATTACGAAACTATTTCGCACGAGCCTTGTGGGGCGGGGTTCGGGGGTCCTAATGTCGCCTCACCTCAGGACGGTCGCTCCCCCGGGCGTCCTGAGGTGTTCACCCCCCGAGAGAAACGAGCATGCGATGTCACTGATCAGCACAGGAACCGCGGCGAGGTGGTCCGGCAGGCCACCGCGAAGGGCCACGGTGGCGGTCGCAGCGGTGACTGCGGTCACCGTCGGTCTCAGCGTCGTGCTCGGTGGCACGGCCCTTGCCGACAGGAACGCGAAAGGAGCCTCGACGCCCGCGGTGACTCGCGCCGGCCTCGACCCGTCACTCGTCGCGGGCCGGGGCGCGAGCGTCGACTTCGCCGAGCAGGAGGCGGAGAACGCCGCGACGAACGGCACGGTCATCGGCCCGGACCGCACCGCGTACACGCTGCCGTCGGAGGCGTCGGGCCGCAGAGCGGTCAAGCTGACGCCCGGGCAGCACGTCGAGTTCACCCTGCCGCGCGCGGCCAACGCGATCACCGTGCGCTACAGCATCCCGGACGCCCCCAACGGCGGCGGCATCACCGCGCCGCTCAACGTCACGGTGAACGGCGGGGCCAAGAAGTCCATGACCCTCACCTCGCAGTACGCGTGGCTGTACAACCAGTATCCGTTCTCCAACGACCCGAACGCCGACCTGCTCCACCCCGACTGGTGGATCACCGAGTGCGCCTGCGTGCCCGCCGCCACCACGCCCGCCCCGGCGATCACCAAGCCGTTCCGTCCGAGCCACTTCTACGACGAGCAGCGCCTCCTGCTCGGCAGGACCTACCGCGCCGGTGACAGGGTGCGGCTCACGGTTCCCGCCGGGAGCAACGCCGCCTGGACGGTCATCGACCTGCTCGACTCGCACCTCGTCGGCGCTCCGCATGTCAGGCTCGTCGCGGCGAACGTGCTGGCCTTCGGCGCCGACCCGCTCGGGCGGCGCGACTCCGCCGACGCGTTCGACAGGGCGATCGCCTTCGCCAAGAGCAAGCGCCTCAAGGTCTACATCCCGCCGGGCACCTACCAGGTGAACCGCCACATCATCGTCGACGACGTGACGATCGAGGGCGCGGGCAACTGGTACACGATCATCAAGGGCCGCGAGGTCACACTGCCCGCGCCGGCCCCCGACGGCTCGGTGCACACCGGCGTCGGCTTCTACGGCAAGGACGCCTCGGCCGGTGGCAGCGACAACGTCCACCTGTCCGGCTTCGCGATCGAAGGCGACGTCCGCGAGCGCATCGACACCGACCAGGTGAACGGCGTCGGCGGGGCGATGAGCAACTCGACCATCAACGGCCTCCACATCCGCCACACCAAGGTGGGCCTGTGGTTCGACGGACCGATGACGAACCTCAAGATCACCAACAACGTCATCGTCGACCAGATCGCCGACGGTCTCAACTTCCACACCGGCGTCACGAACTCGGTCGTGTCGAACAACTTCATCCGCAACTCCGGAGACGACGGCCTGGCGATGTGGTCGGAGAAGACCTCCAACGCCGGCAACACCTTCGACCACAACACCGTGCAGACGCCCGTCCTCGCGAACGGCATCGCCGTCTACGGCGGCACCGACAACACCATCTCGAACAACCTCGTCGCCGACCCGATCCGGGAGGGCAGCGCCATCCAGGTCGGCTCCCGCTTCGGCGCCGAGGCCTTCGCCGGGCACCTGTGGGTCAAGGACAACACCACGGTCCGGGCCGGTACCTACGAGCTGAACTGGAACATCGGCCTGGGAGCCATCTGGTTCTACGCGCTGGAGAAGAACATCGACGCCGACATCCAGGTGGTCGGCAACCACTTCCTCGACAACACCTACAACGCGATCATGCTGGTTAGCGACTGGCCGGTGAAGGACCTGTACTCGATCACCAACGTCCACTTCAAGGACATCAGGGTCGACGGCACCGGTACCTCCGTGGTCAGCGCCCGGGTGAAGGGCTCGGCGTCCTTCGAGAACGTGGACGCCCGCAACGTCGGCGCGGTCGGCGTCAACAACTGCGGGGCGTTCAACTTCCCGTCCACCGGCTCGGAGTTCTCGCTGACGGACCTCGGCGGCAACGACGGGGGCGGCACCACCGGCCCCTGGCTCGCAGCGTGGGAACTGCCGAACACCATCACCTGCGACGACCGTCCGCCGGTC
>NZ_JBEOZN010000245.1:0-5920 GCF_040298085.1 Streptosporangium sp. NPDC001681
GGCTACCCGGTGCTGGTGCGCCCCTCCTACGTGCTGGGCGGCGCGGGCATGGCCATCGTCTACGACGACGCGGAGCGGTGAAGGTGGCGAACACCCGAGGATGGCCGCCCACGTCCTCAGGGACGCCCTTGCCGCCGCGTAGGCCGGAGATGATGAGGTGGTAGGTGTCGTCCTTGTAGACCGCCGAGCAGGCCGCACAGCGCGACGCGCGACGGTTGCCGCAGGCGGTGAGCAGGAACCCGGTAGGTTCGTCAGCCGTCCGGTAGACGTCCAGGATCTCACCGGTCGCGCCGTCGAAGGTCAGGCGTTCCCCATGCAGGCGGACCGGTTGAGCACAGCCGCCCGTGGCGTAGACCATGCGTTGCCAGCGGGCGAAGTCCGGCATGGCCGCCCGTTGCATCGCGGCCATGATGTCAGGGGCGAAGGAGGGAGCCAGGTTCACGCGACGCCCCTCCCGTCCATGTCATCGGGTAAGGAGGCGTCGTGTCCTTCGGCGACGCTGGCGCCCAGCACAGCGGCGACGCGTCGCCACTTCTCATCGGACCAGCGGGGGGACCGTTCGGCTTGTCGTCTGCCCCACTCCCGGGCAGACAGGGGGGTTTTAGGGTTCAGGTGGCCTCCTCCGTCGTGGATGGAGTCACCGCCCGCCGGACGGGCAAGACGTCGCGCACCATTGCCAGGGCAGCCCGAAGACAGCCGTTGGCGTGTGGTGCACAGCAGCGAGAAAGATCAGATTGGAGTGCGGCGAGAAAGTGGATGGCGCGCTCTGTGTGGACACCTACCGTCGGGCCGGGTAGTTCCGACGATCATCGGTGATCATGAGATGTGTTTGTGCCCGGATTAAAAATGCGCCTGAGGTGATTCGCCGAGATGTTCGCTGCGTCGTGCCGTGAGAGGGTCGGTGACTTCTTACGTAGATCGGTTGTACCACCTGATAAACGCTTTCACACAGCTAAGAGTTCCATTCTCAGGGGCGTACGAGGACGTCTGTACGCGTCCGTTGAAGTCCGTCAGAGTCCGTAGACGTCCGGCTGTCGTCGGCTGTTCGGCAGGAAAAGAAAGAGAGCCGTCACCTTTAGGTAAGGCTGACAGCTCTCTTGGAAGCTCAAGACGTCCTAGATGTCTTGAGGGTCATTCCTCGCGCCACACCGGTTGAAGAAGGTCCGGGTTGAAGATCTTCTGTCCTTGTCCGGCAGGGTGGACGATCACTGCATGAAGTGCCTCTCGAATGTATGTCCGCTTTATGGAGATCGGGAACCCACCTTCCTTCTCCGGCAGGTACCAACGCCGCCGGATCTCCGCCACGTCCGTATTGGCCCGCGCCTGCCGCAGTTCGACGGAGGTGGCGAACCCAGCGGCTTCCGCCCGGAGTCGCGCGACCTCCTGTTCCAGGCCGGGAGCCAGCTTGAAGAAGAGGTCATTGCTGATATTGCCCGCGTTCCACTGCCTGGTTAGTTCGTCGAGTCGTGACTTGACGTCCTCCAACTCCTCTTCCCTCCCCCAGGTGGATTGTTCGGCCGAGGCGGTGAACGCCGCCTCTTCCAGCTTCGCCAGCACCGCTTCCGAGACGTACTCGTCCACCAGGTCACCGCGTCGCGAGATTCCGCCGCAGCCGCCCTCTGACTTGCTGAGGCATGAGTAGACATGGTGAGAAGCGTTCTTGTTGCGGTTCGATCGAAGCGGCGTGTTGCAGAGCGTTCCGTCCGGTCGCAGACGGCCGCAGCGAAGGATTCCGGGGAGAAGGTACGTGGGGTCCCTGTAGTCGGGCTGATGCGGCTTCACGATCTTCATGTCCCGGCCGATGAAGTAACCCTTGCGGCTGTCGAAGACGGCACGGATCGCGGCCCACTCCTCAGGAGTGAGAATCGTCGCCCACTGACCTCGAACCGGACTGCCGTCCGCGTCACGGACGAGTTCCCCATTGAGTTCCCGCAGACCGCACATGCGCGGGTTGCACAGCATGACCTTCAGGGATCGCACGCTCCAGTCATTGCCGAGTGACGTCTTGACCCCTGACTCCTGCCACTCCCGCACGATCGAGTGCATGGAACGGCCACCGAGGAAGTCCTTGGCCGCCTGCCGGGCAAGGTCGGCCTCCCTCTCGTCGAGTGTCCGGCGATCCGGGTTCCAGCCGAACGGACGCGGACCGCCTGACGGCACCCCTTGCTCTGCCCGTGACCGATGGGAGCGCCGCATCCGGCGCTGCATCTTGCGGACCTCCATCTTGGAGATGACCGCGCCGAACAGGCCCATGCTCTCCACGTCCTCGCTGTAGAGATCCTGAGCACCCCGCGCGTCGGCGAACACCCGCCCGTCCTGAAAAGTGATCGCTTCTACGAACCGCTCGTAGTCGCCGGGACGCCGGGCGAGGCGGTCGGCCGCCAGGATCACCACGCCTTGGACAGATGCGCCGTTCGGCAGCTTGCCCACGCGCAGTGCCCGTAGCATCGCCTCGAACTCGTCCCGCACGACGTCGGCCTTGGCGGCAGACCGGTCGTTGTCGGTGAACTCGTGGACGACCGTCCAGCCGTAGCGCGCGGCCGTCTGGCGGTTGACCCTGTGCTGGTCCTGCACGCCGTGTTCGTCGCGCCTGAGGTCGGCCGAGATCCGGGCGTAGGAGACGACGGGGACGGGGGAATCCGATGGGCTCATGTGCACCTCCGCACCACATCATGCATGAGATACAGAGCTAGAATCTGCTCTACAGAGAAGAGGAACGGGAGATGAATCCGCTCTGCCGCGACCAGGGGGTGGGCCTGATCCCGTGGAGCCCGCTGGCCCGGGGCCTGCTCGCCCGCGCCGGAGCCGCGGAGGCCACCACCCGCTCGGGCAGCGACGCACGCATCGAGGCCCTCTATGACGACGCCGACAACGACCGGCTGATCCTGGAGCGGGTCGCCCAGCTGGCCGGGGAGCGCGAGGTCCCTCCCGCCCAGGTGGCGCTCTCCTGGCTGCTCCACCAGCCCGGCCTGTCGGCGCCGATCGTGGGCGCGACCAAGAACAGGCACGTGGACGACGCGGTCGCCGCGGTCGACCTGCCCCTGAGCGAGAAGGAACTCGCCTTCCTCGCCGAGCCGTACCGCCCCCGGGCCGTCAAGCACTGACCTTTCCGGCTCACCCGCGTGGGCCACCCGATGCCCGGAAGGTGAGCGCGGGCGGCCCGGCGCTCACCGGCCCCGTGCCCGCCCGACATCACGGCATGACGCCCCGCCAGGAGATCCGAGCGGCGGGGCGTCCGCGTTCGTACCGGGCGGGACGGGCGAGGTTCGGCGGGCGCCCGACCGGCCGCCTTACTCAACAGGGCCACATGTGACCTTTTGTCAGGATTTACCGCCTGTGGCGCTATATCTCCAGAGATACGTGCATATGAGGAAGAGGTAGTAGTTCCGACCGTGGATTGATCAACGGAGGGTCCGATGGTTCGAAAGATGATCATCCTCGTGGCGGTCGCCGTGGCCGCGATGGGCGGTACGGCCGGCGCCGTCGTCTCCCCCTCCCCCTCCCCCCAGGCCGTCACCCAGCAGGACAGGGACTTCCTCGTCCAGGCGCACCAGTCCAACCTGACCGAGATCGAGTCGAGCAAGACCGCCCTTGAAAAGACCGCCGGCCAGCAGGACCGGGAGGTCACCAGGACCGTCCGCAAGCTGGCAAAGCGTTTCATCAAGGACCACAAGAAACTCGACAAGGCCGTCCGCCGGGTGGCCGATCAGCTCGGCGTCAAGCTTCCCGACACGCCCAACACGGAGCAGCGCAAGCAGCTCGACCAGCTGGCTGCCCTGAGCGGCGCGGAGTTCGACAGGGCCTGGATCAGCGCGGAGCTCCACGGCCACCACGAGACCCTCGCCGCCGTGGAGCAGGAGATCGAGAACGGCTCCTCCCCCGAGGTGAAGAAGCTCGCCACCGAGGCCAAGCCCATCGTGCAGAAGCACATAGACCTGCTGCTCAAGGCCGAGAGGGCCTCCACTCCCAGCCCCTCGGAAAGTGCCGGCCCTTCGGAAAGCCCGAGCCTCTCGGAAAGCCCCAGCCCCTCGGAGAGCTGAGGCGAGCACCGCGGCACTCCGGGGCGGCTCCCCGCTCGAGGACTCCCACGACACCGAGCCTTGCCCAGGTGGCCACGGAACGACGGTCACGAAGGCAGCGGCAGGTACTCGAACCAGTCGAAGGCGGCCGTGTTGCCGCTCGGCCGGCCGTTGGAGGTGGCGTACAGACCGATCATGGCACCGGTGAAGCCTCCGGCCACGGTGGAGCTGAGGATCCGGCCGTCCACCGGATCTCCGAGGTCGATCCACTCGCCGGGCCGTACCGCGTAGCGGGCCTGGTAGTCCTGGCCGTGCGCCTCCACGCCGAGCCAGAGCGGTCCGGGCGGTCCGGCCGGCCCGGCCGGGATGTCGGCGCGGGCCAGGCGGGTGTCCACCCCCTCGGCCCGGCGGGTGAGTTCCAGGCCGCGCGCGGTGAGGGTGAGCGCGATGTGGAAGTCGTCGTTCTGGAGCAGGACGAGCCCGGCGCGCTCCTCCCCCTCCGGACGGAACTCCATCACCGTGTGGGCCGCGAAGGCGATGTGCCGCTGCCGCCGGGCGACCAGGCTGGGCGCGGCCCGCTCGCACACGGTCTGCGGGAGCGCGCGGAGGGTGAGCCGGCTGTCGGCCAGACTCCAGTACGGCTCCCTGGGCGTGCGCAGGTGGTTCCAGTCCGGCGCCAGGCGTCCGGCGTCGAAGTGGTCGCAGGCGGGGACGGCGGGCCAGCGGCGAACCGGCGTCGAGGGGGCCGGCATCCGCGGCTCGACCTGGTCGAACACCGGCCAGTCGTCCTCCCAGCGCACCCTGGTCAGGAAGGTCTCGCGGCCCAGGTTGTAGCCGCGGAAGGCGCGGGCGGCGGCCGTCGTGGGCGGGTCGTCGGGAAGACCGCCGTAGGGGCGGGTGGCGAGCAGCACCGACCACCACTCACCCTGCGCGTTCTGGACCAGGTCGGGGTGGCCGACGCTGGTGATGGGGTGGCGCAACCCGAGGTGGCGGTGGGTGAGGACGGGGTTGCGCGGGTTGCCCTGGTAGGGGCCGGTGATCCGCTTGGCCCTGGCGACCATGACCGCGTGGTCCTCGGCGGTTCCCCCCTCGGAGGTCAGCAGGTAGTAGTGGGTGCCGATCCGGTAGATGTGCGGGCCCTCGGACCAGATGCCGCCGCGCTGCACCGGCTCCCAGATCACGTACTCCGCACCGACCGGCTTGAGCGTGGCGAGGTCGAGTTCACGCAGCCAGATCTCGGTGTCACCGTCGTAGCGCCTGGCCGCCCTCTCCCGGCTGCCGGTCATCCAGGCGCGGCCGTCGTCGTCGAAGAAGAGCGAGGGGTCGAAACCTCGGGTGTCGGGAAACCAGACCGGGTCGCTCCACGGCCCCGCCGGGTCGGTGGCGGTGACCAGGAAGTTGCCCGGCTCGTCCATCAGCGTCGTGATCATGTAGAAGACGCCGTCGTGGTATCGGAGAGTGGGGGCGTAGATGCCGCCGGACGGCCGTACGCCGTCCAGATCGAGCTGGGAGGGCCGATCCAGCACGTGACCGAGCTGCCGCCAGTGCACGAGGTCTCGGCTGTGGAAGATCGGGACCCCGGGAAACCACTCGAAGGACGAGGTGACGAGGTAGTAGTCCGCGCCCACCCGGCATACCGAGGGATCGGGGTGGAAACCGGGGATGACGGGGTTGTCGTACACGGGTCCTCCGTTGACATGTGCGGATCCTTCGTCCGCGCGACTTCCTGGCCGGGGTAGGCGGTCTCTTCCGGGAGACCCGCGTACCCGGAGGGGGCGCCGGGCCCGCACGCTCCAACGGCGGGCGGGGCCCGCGGCCCGGGGGGGGGCGACGTTTCGAGCGGGTGCACCCCCCCCCACGCCGTGTGGACGTAGCCGCGCCCGGGGGGGGCGGTGGAGGGA
>NZ_JBEOZN010000246.1:0-5755 GCF_040298085.1 Streptosporangium sp. NPDC001681
GAGCAGGCGGCGGTCATGGCGGCGCTGGCCGAGCTGCATGTGCACGGGGTAGCGCTCGACTGGCGTGCGGTGTTGCCGGGTGGGCGGCGGGTGGAACTGCCGACCTACGCCTTCCAGCACCACTGGTACTGGCCCCAGGGCGTCGGTGACCGCGCGGGGAACGTGGCGGCGGCGGGTCTGGCGGCTGCGGGGCATCCGCTGCTGGGTGCGGCGGTGGGGCTGGCCGGTTCCGATGGGGTGTTGCTGACCGGCCGGTTGTCGCTGCGGTCGCATCCGTGGCTGGCCGATTACGCGGTGATGGGTTCGGTGGTGGTGCCGGGCACGGCGTTCCTGGAGTTGGCGATCCGGGCGGGTGATCAGGTCGGTTTTGATGTGGTGGAGGAGCTGACACTGGATGCACCGTTGGTGCTGGGTGAGCGGGACGCGGTGGCGGTGCAGGTGTGGGTGGCCGCCGCCGCGGAGTCGGGTCGTCGTGGTGTGAGCATCTACGCGCGGCCGGCGGAGGCGGCTGAGGATGAGCCGTGGGTGGAGCACGCCACCGGTGTGCTGACGGCCGGCGGCCGCGCCGCTGCGCCGTTCGAGACGGTGGTGTGGCCGCCGCGTGGGGTGTCGGCGATCGAGCTGGATGGGTTGTACGAGCGGCTGGCCTGGGACGGGCTGAGCTATGGGCCGGTGTTCCAGGGGTTGCGGGCTGCTTGGCGGGGTGAGGGTGGTGAGGTGTTCGCGGAGATCGCACTGCCTGGGCAGGTGGAGTCGAGCGCGGGTTCGTTCGGGTTGCATCCGGCGCTGTTGGATGCGGCGTTGCACGCGGTGCCGTTCGTCGGGCTGGATGATTCCGAGGGGGGGTGGTTGCCGTTCTCTTGGAGCGGAGTGTGCCTGCACGCTAGTGGCGCCTCGCTGCTGCGAGTGCGGCTGGCCAAGACGGGTGACGATTCGGTTTCGGTGAGCGCGGTGGACGCCACCGGGGAGCCGGTGCTGTCGGCACGTTCACTGGTGCTGCGGCCGGTCTCCGCCGATCAGCTCGCGGTCGCCTCCGGCGGTCGAGGGACGGGGCGGGACCCGCTGTTCGAGGTGGAGTGGTCGCCGCTGACGGAGCTTTCGACGGCCGACGCGGTGCCGGTGGCGGTGCTCGGTCTCGACCTCCTAGGGGTCGCCGCCGCCTGGGAGACGGTCGGTCAACCGGCTCAGGTTCACGCGGATCTGTCGGTCCTGGCAGATCCGGTACCCAGCGTGATAATGGCCGAGGCGATCTCGGACCCGGCGTGCGGAGTGGTGGAGTCGGCGCATGAGCTGGCCGCCCGGGTGCTGGATCTGGTGCAGCGATGGCTGGCCGACGACCGGTTCGTCGACTCCCGTTTGGTGATTCTCACCAGTGGTGCGATTGAGGCGCGGGAAGAGGACACGGTCACTGATCTGCCGGCGGCCGGGGTGTGGGGTCTGGTGCGCAGTGCGCAGTTGGAGAACCCGGGCCGGTTCGTGCTGGTGGACGTGGACGGGCGGGAGTCTTCGCTGTCGGCGCTGCCGGAGATGTTGGCCTGGGTGCTGGCGTCGGGTGAGCCGCAGGCGGTGGTGCGCGGGGGTGAGGTACTGGTGCCGCGTCTGGCGGGCTCCAAGGTTGCCGACGCGGCGGGCCGGGTCTGGGATCCGGAGGGGACGGTGTTGATCACTGGTGGTACCGGTGGTCTGGGTGGGTTGTTCGCGCGGCATGTGGTGGCCGAGCGGGGTGTGCGGCGTCTGCTGCTGACCAGTCGCCGGGGTCTGGAGGCTCCGGGTGCGGTGGAGTTGCAGGCCGAGCTGATCGCGCACGGCGCCGAGGTCACGGTCGCCGCGTGTGACATGGCCGACCGGGACCAGGTGGCGGCGCTGCTGGCCGGGGTGGATGCCGATCATCCGCTGACGGCGGTCGTTCACACCGCTGGTGTGCTGGCCGACGGCACGATTCCGTCGTTGACGGCGGAGGGTCTGGATGCGGTGCTGCGTCCCAAGGTGGACGCCGCCTGGCATCTGCACGAGCTGACCCGGGATCTGGATCTGGCCGGTTTCGTGGTGTTCTCCTCGATGGCCGGTGTCGTGGGTGCTCCCGGGCAGGGTAACTACGCGGCGGCGAACACCTTCCTGGATGCGTTGGCCGAGCATCGGCGGACCGAGGGGCTGGCGGCGTTGTCGCTGGCGTGGGGCGCTTGGTCGCAGGCCCATGGGATGACCGGCACGTTGAGCGAGATCGAGATGCGCCGGATCAACCGGACCGGAATGCCTCCGTTGTCGGCCGAGCAGGGGCTGGCGATGTTCGAGACGGCCGCTGCGTCGGATCGTCCGATGGTGGTGGCGGTGCCGCTGAACCTGTCGGTGCTGCGTGCCCTTCCCGAGGTGCCGCATCTGCTGCGGGGTCTGGTGCGTGCGGGCCGCCGCTCGGCGGTCGCCACCCAGATGGGCGGCGGCGTTGATGTTGTCGAGCGGCTGGCGGGGCTGGAGAAGGTCGATCAGGTTCAGCTGGTGCTCGAGTTGGTGCGGGCGCAGGCGGCGGTGGTGCTGGGGCACACGTCGGCGGATGCGATCCAGGCGGGACGGGAGTTCCGCGAGCTGGGCTTCGACTCCCTCACCACTGTGGAGCTGCGCAACCGGCTCAACGCGGCGACGGGGTTGCGGCTGCCGGCGACCCTCGTCTTCGATTACCCCACCCCGGCCATCCTCGCCGAACACCTCCTGGCGGAAATCGCTCCGGGAGAGAGCAAGGCCACGGAGCTGTCATTGCTGGCCGATCTCAACCGGTTCGAGACTGCTCTTTCCGATACCGCGCTCGACGATCTCGCCCGGAACGGCATCGTCACTCGGCTGCGGCAGCTGCTGGCGAAGGTGAGCGAGAGCAGCACGGAAACTAGTGAAATCGCTGTCGCCGGCATGCTCGAATCGGCGAGTACCAAGGACATCCTCGGCTTCATCGAAAGCGAACTGGGCCGTCTCAAAGACTTGTGATCTCCCGGCTCATACGCGAATACCCTGGAGGGCTCCTCCTATGTCGGAAGACCTGAAGCTCGTTGACTACCTCAAGTCGGTCGCCACCGATTTGCACGAGACCCGTCGACGACTCGAGGAGGTGGAGTCGGGCAAGCGCGAGCCGATCGCCATCGTGTCGATGTCATGCCGCTTTCCAGGTGGAGTCGGCTCTCCTGAAGATTTGTGGCGGTTGCTGGCTGAGGGTGAGGACGCGATCTCGCCGGTCCCGGTCGATCGGGGCTGGGATCTGGGGATGTCGTCAGGGCTGGGATTCGATGGGGAGGCCCAGGGTGGGTTCCTGGCGGATGCGGCGGGGTTTGATGCGGGGTTCTTTGGGATCTCGCCGCGTGAGGCGTTGGCGATGGATCCGCAGCAGCGGCTGCTGCTGGAGACCACTTGGGAGGCGATCGAGCGGGCGGGGATCGATCCGGTCTCGCTGAAGGGCAGCCACACCGGGGTGTTCGTGGGCACCAACGGCCAGGACTACATGAACCTGCTCATGAGCAATCAGGTGGATACGCAGGGTCATGGTGTCACCGGTCTGGCGGCCAGCGTGTTGTCGGGCCGCCTGTCCTACACCCTGGGTCTGGAGGGTCCGGCGGTGACGGTGGACACCGCCTGCTCGTCGTCGCTGGTGACGCTGCACCTTGCGGCGCAGGCGCTGCGGCAGGGGGAGTGCTCGCTGGCGCTGGCCGGCGGTATCACGGTGATGACGTCGCCGTTGGTGTTCGTCGGGTTCAGCGCGCAGGGCGGGATGGCACCCGATGGTCGGTGCAAGGCGTTCTCCGACACCGCGGACGGCACCAGCTGGTCCGAGGGTGTGGGCATGCTGGTGCTGGAGCGGCTGTCGGACGCGCGCCGCAACGGGCATCAGGTGCTGGCGGTGGTGCGGGGTTCGGCGGTGAACCAGGATGGTGCGTCGAACGGGTTGACGGCGCCGAACGGTCCGTCGCAGCAGCGGGTGATCCGCCAGGCGCTGGCCGGTGCGGGTTTGTCGTCGGCCGAGGTGGACGCGGTCGAGGCGCATGGGACCGGCACGGTTCTGGGTGACCCGATCGAGGCGCAGGCGCTGCTGGCGACCTATGGGCAGGACCGGGACGAGGGCCGGCCGCTGCTGCTGGGGGCGATCAAGTCGAACCTCGGTCACACCCAGGCCGCCGCGGGCGTGGCCGGTGTGATCAAGATGGTGCTGGCGATGCGGTACGGCATGCTGCCCAAGACATTGCACGTGGATGAGCCGTCGTCGCATGTGGACTGGGCCTCGGGCGCGGTGGAGCTGCTGACCGAGGCGGCAGAGTGGCCGGAGACCGGTCGTCCGCGCCGGGCGGGGGTGTCGTCGTTCGGGATCAGCGGCACCAACGCGCACGTGATCCTCGAACAAGGACCGGAAACACCGGTAGGAGAAGACGCTTCGCAGGACCGGGTACCGGCCGCCGATGCGGTGAGCGGTGTGGTTCCGATGCTGGTGTCGGGTCGTACGGCGGAGGCGTTGCGGGCACAGGCCGGGCGGCTGGCCTCGCACGTGGAGGGCCGCGGTGAGGCGGCGTTGGCCGATACGGCGTTCTCGCTGGTCACGACCCGTCCGGCGTTCGAGCATCGGGCGGTGGTGCTGGCCGGCGACTGTGACGGTGTGCTGGCCGGGCTGGATGCGCTGGCCGAGGACATGCCGAGTGCCGGTGTGGTGCGCGGGGTGGCCGCGACGCCGCCGCAGCTCGCCTTCCTGTTCACCGGACAGGGCAGCCAGCGGGCGGGGATGGGCCGGGAGCTGTACGAGCGGTTCCCGGTGTTCGCGACGGCGTTGGACGAGGTGATCGCGGAGCTGGACCCGCTGCTGGACGGGTCGCTGCGCGAGGTGCTGTTCGCCGAGCCGGGCAGCGAGCGGGCCGGGTTGCTGGATCAGACCGGGTGGGCGCAGCCGTCGTTGTTCGCGGTGGAGACCGCGCTGTTCCGGCTGGTGTCCTCGTGGGGTGTCAAGCCGGGTGTGCTGGCCGGTCATTCGATCGGGGAGATCACCGCTGCCCATGTGGCCGGGGTGCTGTCCCTGAAGGACGCGTGTGTGCTGGTGGCGGGTCGGGCGCGGTTGATGCAGGCGCTGCCCGCCGGTGGGGCGATGGTGTCGGTGCGGGCCTCTGAGGAGGAGGTCGTCGGGCTGCTGGCCGGGCGCGAGGACCAGGTGTCGGTCGCGGCGGTGAACGGCCCGTCCTCGGTGGTGATCGCCGGGGTCGAGGAGGCGGTGCTGGAGGTGACCGCCGCTCTGGAGGAGCGTGGGGTCAAGACGCGGCGGTTGCGGGTGTCGCACGCGTTCCATTCGCCGTTGATGGAGCCGATGCTGGAGGGCTTCCGCGCCCTGGCCCGTACGTTGACCTACGGTGCGCCGCGGGTTCCGATCGTGTCCACGTTGACCGGGCAGGTGGCCACTGCGGAGGAGTTGTGCTCACCGGATTACTGGGTGGACCAGGTCCGCGGCGCGGTCCGCTTCGCCGACGGGGTCCGCACCCTGCACGCGCGGGGCGTGCGAGCCTGTCTGGAGCTGGGTCCTGACGGTGTGCTGACCGCCATGGCCGCCGGCACTCTGGACGCCGGCCGTGACGTGGACGAGTACGACACAGGTGTGGTGCTGGTGCCGGTGCTGCGCGGGGATCGGGACGAGCACATGGCGGTGATGACGGCGCTGGCCGAGCTGCATGTGCACGGGGTGCCGGTCGACTGGCAGGCGGTGCTGCCGGGCGGGCGCCGGGTCGATCTGCCGACCTACCCCTTC
>NZ_JBEOZN010000247.1:0-5746 GCF_040298085.1 Streptosporangium sp. NPDC001681
CACAGATCTTTCGAGCGGCCCAGTTCGTTGTCGATGAAGCTGAGGATTTCCTCGGTACTCGCCGATTCGAGCATGCCGGCGACAGCGATTTCACTGGTTTCCGTGCCGCTCTCGCTCACCCTCGCCAGCAGGTGCCGCAGCCGGGTCGCGATGCCGTTCCGGGTGAGATCGTCGAGCGTGTTGCCGGAAAGCACGGTCTCGAACCGGTCGAGATCGGCCAGCAATGACAGCTCCACCACGGTGTTCGCTCCGGGCGCGATTTCCTCCAGAAGGTGTTCGGCGAGGCTGGCGGGGGTGGGGTAGTCGAAGATGATGGTCGCCGACAGCGGCAGCCCGGTGACGGCGTTGAGCCGGTTGCGCAGTTCCACGGTGGTCAGGGAGTCGAAGCCCAGCTCACGGAACTCCCGTCCCGGCTGGATCGCGTCCACCGAGTCGTGTCCCAGCACCACCGCCGCCTGAGCGCGCACCAACTCCAGCATCAGCCGCACCTGCTCGGCCTGCTCCAGCCCCGCCAGCCGCCGCACCAGCTCCCCATCCCCGCCCACGGGGACGGAGACCGCCGACCGACGCCCCACACGCACCAGGCCCCGCATCAAAGGCGGCACCTCGCCCATGGCCCGCAGCACCGACAGCTCCAGCCGCACCGGCACCACCATCGCCCGACCCGACACCTCAGCCGCCTCGAACGCCGCGAGCCCCTGCTCGGCCGACAGCGCCGGCATACCCGTCCGACTGATCCGCCGCATCTCGGCCCCACTCAGCGTGCCGGTCATCCCCGCGTCCTGTGCCCAGGCACTCCACGCCAGCGACAACCCCGCCAGCCCCCGCGCCCGGCGCGCCTCCGCCAGCGCGTCCAGGAACACGTTCGCCGCCGCGTAGTTACCCTGCCCAGGCGCTCCCACGACACCCGCGAGCGAGGAGAACAGCACGAACGCCGCGAGATTCGCGTCCTGAGTGAGCTCGTGCAGGTACCAGGCCGCGTCGACCTTCGGCCGCAACACCGCATCCAGCCCCTCCGCCGACAGCGACGGAATCGTGCCGTCGGCCAGCACACCCGCGGTGTGGATCACCGCGGTCAGCGGATGCTCGGCGTCGATCCCGGCCAGCAGCGCCACCACCTGATCCCGGTCGGCCATGTCGCACACCGCGACCGTGACCTCGACCCCGTGCGCGATCAACTCGGCCTGCAACTCCACCGCACCCGGAGCCTCCAGACCCCGGCGACTGGTCAGCAACAGATGCCGCACACCCCGCTCGGCCACCACGTGCCGCGCGAACAGCGCGCCCAGACCACCGGTGCCACCGGTGATCAACACCGTCCCCTCCGGGTCCCAGACCCGACTCGCCTCCCCGTCCAGGTCAGAGCCGGGCGCCACCCGCGCCAGGCGCGGCGCCCGTACCTCGCCATCGCGCACCACGGTTTGCGGCTCACCTGAGGAAAACGCCTCGGCCAGCACCCCTGGCAGTCCTGACAGCGGGAATTCCCGGTCCACATCTATCAGCAGGAACCGGCCCGGGTTCTCCGACTGGGCACTGCGGACCAACCCCCACACCCCGGAAGCCGGCAGATCGGTGACCACCTTGCCGCCCGCCGTGACCGCGCCCCGGGTGAGGAACACCAGCCGCGAATCGGCGAACCGGTCATCGGCCAGCCAGCCCTGCAGCAGGTCCAGAACGCGAGCGGTCAGCGCATGCGCCGACTCCACCACACCGCCCTCCGGATCCGAGATCGCCTCCACCATCACGACGGCCGGCACCGGACCCGCCTCAGCCAGCGACGACAGCTCCGCATGCACCGGCACCGGAAGGCCGCCCGGCTCCCCGGCCGCCCGCAACGCGGGAGCAACACCCAACGCGTCCAGACCAAGCACCGCCACCGGTATCGGCGGCACCTGACCGGCCTCCGGCACGCCGCTCACGGACGCCCACTCCACCCCGAACAACGACTCCCAGCCCACGCCGGCACCATCGGAGACCGCCAACTGCTCGGCCGAGACCGGCCGCAACACCACCGACCGCGCCGACACCACCGGCTCCCCGGCCGCGTCCACCGCGCTCAGCGACACCGCATCCGGCCCCGTCCTGACCAGCCGAACCCGCAACACCGACGCCCCGCCCGCGTGCAGGCACACCCCACCCCAGGAGAACGGCAACAAACCGCCCTCGGAATCGTCCAGCCCGGCGAATGGCACCCCGTGCAGCGCCGCGTCCAGCAACGCCGGATGCACCCCGAACGCATCCGCCTCCGACACCACCTGTTCAGGCAGCGCGACCTCGGTGAACACCTCACCATCGGCACCCCGCCAAGCCCCCCGCAACCCCTGGAACACCGGACCATAGACGAAGCCGTCCTCGGCCAGTTCCTCGTACAACCCCTCCAGCTCGATCGCGGTCGCCCCGGCCGGCGGCCACATCGCCACATCGAACGGCACGACCTCCGGAACACCGGCCGCGAGCGTTCCGGTCGCGTACCGCACCCACGGCACCTCATCGGCCGCCTCCGCCGAACGGGCATACACGCTCACGCTCCGACGGCCCGACTCCTCCTTGGCCCCCACCCACACCTGCACCACGACCGCATCGTCCTCGCCCAGCACCAGCGGAGCGGCCAGCGTCAACTCCTCCACCAGGTCACAGTCGACCTGGTCACCGGCCCGCACCGCCAGCTCCACGAACACCGAACCCGGCACCAGCACCGAACCCGCCACCACATGATCGGCCAGCCACGGCTGCGCACTCACCGACAACCGCCCGGTCAGCACCACCCCGTCGGAGTCGGCCCGCGGCATCGCGGCACCCAGCAGCGGATGATCCGTCGCGGCCAGGCCCACCGCCGCCACGTTCCCTATATCGGAGCCGGTGCTCTCGGGCCAGAACCGCTGGTGCTCGAAGGCATAGGTGGGCAGGTCGACCCGGCGCCCGCGCGGCAACACCGCCCGCCAGTCGACCGGCACCCCGTGCACATGCAGCTGGGCCAGCGCCGTCATCACCGCCACCTGCTCGTCCCGATCCTTACGCAGCACCGGCACCAGCACCGTGTGCGACTCGTGCACATGTGCCTCCGGCTCGGTCGCGATGGTGTCCTGGGCCATGGCGGTCAGCACACCGTCGGGGCCGAGCTCCAGATACGCTCGCACGCCCTGCGCGCGCAGGGTGCGGATGCCGTCGGCGAAGCGGACCGCGCCGCGGACCTGCTCCACCCAGTAGTCCGGCGAGCACAGCTGCTCGGCCGTGGCCGCCTGCCCGGTCAAGGTGGACACGATCGGAATCCTCGGCGCGCCGTAGGTGAGCCTGCTCGCCAGCGTGCGGAAGTCCTCCAGCATCGGCTCCATCAACGGCGAGTGGAACGCATGCGACACCCGCAACCGCTTCGTCCGCACCCCGCGATCCTCCAACGCGGCGGCGATATCGAGGACCCCCTTTTCCACGCCCGCGATCACCACCGAACCTGGACCGTTGATCGCGGCGACCGACACCTCGCCCTCGCGCTCGGCGAGCAACGGCTCGATCTCCTCCTCGTAGGCCTGCACCGCCACCATCGCCCCACCCGGCGGCAGCGCCTGCATCAACCGCGCCCGGCCCGCCACCAGCGCACACGCATCACTCAGGGACAACACCCCCGCCACATGCGCCGCGGTGATCTCCCCGATCGAATGACCGGCCAGCACATCCGGCCGCACCCCCCACGAGGACACCAACCGGAACAGCGCCGTCTCCACCGCGAACAGGGCCGGCTGCGCCCACCCGGTCTGATCCAGCAACCCGGCCCGCTCGCTGCCCGGCTCGGCGAACAACACCTCCCGCAACGACCCGTCCAGCAACGGGTCCAGCTCGCCGATCACCTCGTCCAACGCCGCCGCGAACACCGCGAACCGGTCATACAACTCCCGGCCCACCCCCGCCCGCTGGCTGCCCTGACCGGTGAACAACACCGCCAGCTGCGGCTCCGTCGCGGCCACCCCGAGCACCACACCGGCACCGGGGCGGTCCTCGGCCAGCGCACCCAGCCCGGCCAGGACCCCATCACGGTCGCCGGCCAGCACCACCGCCCGATGCTCGAACGCCGACCGCGTCGTGGCCAGCGAGAACGCGGCGTCGGCCAGACCCAGATCAGACTCACCGTCCAGGAACGACACCAGCCGCCCGGCCTGCGCCCGCAACGCCTGACCTGTCTTAGCCGACACCAGTACCGGCACCACACCCGCAGCCGGCACCCGGTCCTGCGGAGCCTCTTCTCCTACCGGCGCTTCCGGTCCTTGTTCGAGAATGATGTGCGCGTTGGTGCCACTGATCCCGAACGACGACACACCAGCCCGGCGCGGGCGACCGGTCTCCGGCCATTCCGCTGACTCGGTCAGCAGCTTCACCGCACCGGCTGACCAGTCCACGTGCGAGGACGGAGTATCGACATGTAGCGTCTTGGGCAGCATGCCGTGCCGCATCGCCATGACCATCTTGATCACACCGGCCACGCCCGCGGCGGCCTGGGTGTGACCGATGTTCGACTTGATCGCCCCCAGCAGCAGCGGCCGATCCTCCGGCCGGTCCTGCCCATAGGTCGACAGCAGCGCCTGCGCCTCGATCGGGTCACCCAGGATCGTGCCGGTCCCATGCGCCTCGACCGCGTCCACCTCGGCCGACGACAACCCGGCACTGACCAGCGCCTGGCGGATCACCCGCTGCTGCGACGGACCGTTCGGCGCGGTCAACCCGTTGGACGCACCGTCCTGGTTCACCGCCGAACCCCGCACCACCGCCAGCACCTGATGGCCGTTGCGGCGCGCGTCCGACAGCCGCTCCAGCACCAGCACGCCCACCCCCTCTCCCCAGCTGGTACCGTCCGCGGCGTCGGAGAACGCCTTGCACCGCCCGTCGAGTGCCATCCCGCCCTGCGCGCCGAACCCGGCGAACACCAACGGCAACGTCATCACCGTGATACCGCCGGCCAGCGCCAGCGAGCACTCCCCAGACCGCAGCGCCTGCGCCGCAAGGTGCAACGTCACCAGCGACGACGAGCAGGCGGTGTCCACCGTCACCGCCGGACCCTCCAGACCCAGCGTGTAGGACAGGCGGCCCGACAACACGCTGGCCGCCGTACTGGTGACACCATGACCCTGCGTATCCATATGATTACTCAGGATCAGATTCATGTAGTCCTGGCCGTTGGTGCCCATGAACACCCCGGTGTGGCTACCTTTCAGCAAGGCCGGGTCGATCCCGGCCCGCTCGACCGCCTCCCAGGACGTCTCCAGCAGCAACCGCTGCTGCGGATCCATCGCCAACGCCTCACGCGGCGAGATCCCGAAGAACCCAGGGTCGAACCCCGCCACATCCGCCAGAAACCCGCCCTGACACTCAACACCCATCGCCGACATCGTCTCCGCGTCCCAGCCCCGATCGACCGGGAACGAAGAGATCGCGTCCTGTCCCTCGGACAGCAACCGCCACAGATCCTCAGGAGAGCCGACCCCGCCCGGAAAGCGGCATGACATCGACACGATGGCGATCGGCTCGTGCCTGCCCGACTCCACCTCTTCGAGCCGCCGGCGGGTCTCGTGCAGATCGGCGGTGACCCACTTCAGATACTCGACGAGCTTCCGGTCTTCGGACATGAGAGTGGCCCTTCACATTGTTCAGACGCGGGCTCGAATCACAGATCTTTCGAGCGGCCCAGTTCGTTGTCGATGAAGCTGAGGATTTCCTCGGTACTCGCCGATTCGAGCATGCCGGCGACAGCGATTTCACT
>NZ_JBEOZN010000248.1:0-5719 GCF_040298085.1 Streptosporangium sp. NPDC001681
ATGTTCGCGGCGGTCTATCCCGGCCTGGACGCGCTGAACATCATGCGTCTGGCCAGCCCGCAGTCGGCGATCCTGTCCGCGGTCGTCTTCAACGCCCTGGTGATCATCGCGCTGATCCCGCTGGCGCTCAGAGGTGTTCGCTACCGCCCTTCGAGCGCGTCGAAGCTGCTCAGCCGCAACCTCTACGTCTACGGACTGGGCGGCATCATCGCCCCGTTCATCGGTATCAAGATCATCGACCTGCTCATCCAGTTCCTTCCGGGGATGTCATAAATGGAACGCCTACCTAGCTGGATCCGCCAGCACCTCGCGGCCATCAGGGCGGTCGCCGTCCTCACGGTGCTCCTCGGCGTGATCTACCCGCTGGTCACCACCGGCGTGGCCCAGGCCCTGTTCAACGGCAACGCCAACGGCTCGATCGTCCAGCAGGACGGCAAGGACGTGGGCAGCGCCATCATCGGCCAGAACTTCACCGACAAGGACGGCAACCCGGTCAGGACCTACTTCCAGAGCCGCCCGTCGGCCGCGGGCGACGGGTACGACATGCAGTCGACGGCCGCTAGCAACCTGGGGCCCGAGGATGTCCTGGACGTCCTTCCCGTCCCCGGCGCGAAGGACGACGAGGGCAACCCGGACGAGGGCAGGCAGAGCCTGCTCACCCAGGTCTGCGCCCGCTCCAGGGCGGTCGGTGAGCTGGAGGGCGTCAGCGGCGCCAGGCCGTACTGCACCGGTGACGGTGTGGGCGCGGTGCTGAAGGTCTTCTCCGACCGCGCGGTCAGCGTCAACCAGGCCTGCCCCGATACCCCCTTCATCGCCGAGTACAAGGGTCTGAAGGTGGAGTGCGGCAAGCCGGGCGAGGACTACGCCGCTGGAAAGACCGTCCCGATCCGTGGCGGCGTGACGAAGGTCGAGGTGCCTGCCGATGCCGTCACGGCCAGCGCCTCGGGCCTCGACCCGCACATCTCGGTGGCCTACGCCGACCTGCAGGCCCCGCGAGTGGCCAAGGAGCGCAAAACGGACCTCGCCAGGGTCAAGGCGCTCATCCAGGAGCACACCACAGGGCGCGCCCTCGGCTTCATGGGCGAGCCCGCGGTCAACGTGCTCGAACTCAACCTGGCCCTCGACAAGGAGTAGTGATCGCGGTGCCACGCGGGCGGCTACGGGTCTACCTCGGGGCGGCTCCCGGAGTCGGTAAGACCTTCGCGATGCTCAACGAGGGACACAGGGCGCTGGAGCGTGGCAGGGATGTGGTCGTGGGTTTCGTGGAAACCCACGACCGCCCCCACACCGCCGAGCTGCTTGACGGCCTGGAGGTCCTCCCTCGCAGGACGCTGGCCTACCGGGGGAGCCACTTCACCGAGCTGGACGTCGATGCCGTCATCGAGCGGGCGCCGAAGGTGGCGCTGATCGACGAGCTGGCGCACACCAACATCCCAGGCTCGCGCAACACCAAGCGCTGGCAGGAGATCGAGGAGATCCTCGACGCCGGCATCGACGTCGTCTCCACCGTCAACATCCAGCACCTGGAGTCGGTCAACGACGTCGTCCAGCAGATCACCGGCATTCCGCAGCGGGAGACCATACCGGATGAGGTGGTACGGCGGGCCGACCAGGTCGAGCTGGTCGACATGTCGCCCGAGGCGCTGCGCAGGCGGATGGCGCACGGCAACATCTACGCACCGGAGAAGGTGGACGCCGCGCTGTCCAACTACTTCAGGATCGGCAACCTGACCGCGCTGCGCGAACTCGCCCTGCTCTGGGTCGCGGGAAAGGTCGACGACCAGCTCGACCGCTACCGCGCCGAGCAGGGCATCGCCAAAACCTGGGAAGCACGCGAGCGGGTGGTGGTCGCGCTCACCGGCGGCCCGGAAGGCGACACCCTGGTACGGCGCGCGGCCCGCATCGCGGCGCGCAGCAAGGGTGCCGACCTGCTGGCCGTCCACGTCACCAGGGCGGACGGTCTGACCGGCGGCGATCCGGCCAGCCTGGCCCGCCAGCGCACCCTCGTGGAGGACATGGGCGGCACCTACCACCAGGTGGTCGGCGACGACATCCCGCGCGCACTGCTCGACTTCGCCGGCGGGGTGAACGCCACCCAGCTCGTGCTCGGCGCGTCCAGGCGGGGCAGGTTCGCCCAGATCCTGTCCCGTGGCGTCGGGGTGGAGACGACCGCGCTGTCGGGTTCGATCGACGTCCACATGATCACCCACGCGGAGGTCAAGAAGGGCCGCCGCCACGCGAGCTCGCGCGCCGCGCTGACCCGCAAGCGCAGGATCATCGGCTGGGCGATGGCGATGCTCGGCATGCCCGCGCTGACCGCGGGTTTTTTCCCGTTCAGGGACGATCTGGCGCTGCCGAGCGAGATCCTGATCTTCCTACTGATGGTCGTCGGTGTCTCCCTGGTGGGGGGCATGTGGCCGGCGGTGACGGCGGCCATCGGCGGGTTCCTGCTGCTGAACTACTACTTCACGCCGCCGGTCGACCAGTTCACCATCTACGACCCGGAGAACCTGCTCGCGCTCGTCGTCTATGTGCTGGTCGCGATCATGGTGAGCCTGGTGGTCGACGTGGCGGCCCGCCGTACCAGAGAGGCGGCCAGGGCCAGTGCGGACGCCGAGGTCCTGTCGACGCTCGCCGGTCACGTCCTGCGTGGCGAGGCCGCCCTGCCGTCGCTGCTCGCCCGGATCAAGGAGACGTTCGGGCTCGCGTCCGCCACGCTCCTGGAGCGGACGGGACCGCCGACCCCTGACGACCAGTCGGAGCCGGAGGCGTGGCGGATCGTGGCCACTTCCGGGGGCGAGCCGTGCACCAGCCCTGGAATCGCCGACACCGATGTGGTGATCGACGAGAACCTGGTGCTCGCGGTACGTGGGAGGCTGCTCGACGCCTCCGACCGCAGGGTGCTCGAGGCGTTCGCCGCGGAGACCGCCGTCGCGCTGCGTCAGCAGCGGCTGGAGGAGGAAGCCGAGCGGGCCAGGCCGCTGGCCGAGGCCGACAAGATGCGCACCGCGCTGCTCGCCGCCGTCAGCCACGACCTGCGCACCCCGCTGGCCTCGGCCAGAGCCGCCGTGGAGAGCCTGCGCAACACCGAGATCGACTGGTCCGCGGAGGACCGGGAGGAGCTGCTCGCCACGGCGGACGAGTCGCTGGTCAAGCTGAATCGCCTGGTGGACAACCTGCTCGACATGAGCAGGCTGCAGGCGGGCGTGCTCGGGCCCGCCCTCCAGCCGGTCGCCCTGGAGGAGGTCGTGCCCAGGGCGATGGACGACCTGGGCCCGCTCCGGGATCGCGTCAAGGGGGACATCTCCGTCGAGCTGCCTGAGGTGGTCGCCGACCCCGCCCTGCTGGAGGGGGTGTTGGTGAACCTGATGTCCAATGCCGTCCGCTACAGCCCGCCAGGCGAGCGGGTGCTGGTCACCGGCAGCTGGTACGGCGACCACGTGGAGATCCGGGTGATCGACCGCGGTCCAGGGATTCCGCCAGAAGCACATGACCAGGTCTTCAAGCCGTTCCAGCGGCTCGGCGATCGTGACAACCAATCGGGGGTCGGCCTCGGTCTCGCGCTCTCCAGGGGGCTCACCGAGGCGATGGGCGGCTCCCTCGTACCGGAAGAGACACCAGGGGGAGGTCTCACCATGATCTTGACGCTGCCCATCTCGTCCAGAGCCGTGATCGCATGACACGCATTCTCGTCGTCGACGACGAACCGCAGATCCTGCGGGCGCTTCGCATCAACCTGATCGCCCGCCACTACGAGGTGGCGGTGGCCACCGACGGGGGTGCGGCCCTGCGCCAGGCGGCCGACTGGCATCCCGACCTGGTGGTGCTCGACCTCGGGCTGCCCGACCTCGACGGCGTCGACGTCATTCACGGGCTGCGCGGCTGGACCTCGATGCCGATCATCGTGCTGTCCGGCAGGGCAGGCAACCAGGACAAGGTCGACGCCCTCGACGCCGGTGCCGACGACTACGTCACCAAGCCGTTCGGCATCGACGAGCTGCTGGCCAGGATCCGCGCGGTGTCGCGCCGCACGTCCGCGCAGGAGGCGGAGCTGGCCAGCATCACGATCGGCGACCACGTGGTGGACCTGACCAACAAGACGATCTCCGGCGGGGCACGGCTGACGCCGACCGAATGGCACATCCTGGAGATCCTGCTACACAACCCGGGCAAGCTCGTCAGCCAGCGGCAGCTGCTGACCGAGGTGTGGGGGGTCAAGTACGTCAAGGAGACCCACTATCTACGGCAGTACATGGCCCAGCTGCGGCGCAAACTCGAACGCGACGCCGGGCATCCAGCCCACCTGATCACCGAGCCCGGTATGGGGTACCGCTTCAAGGCCTGATCGGCTTCAGGCCGCTCACCGGTTTGGAGCTGCTCACGGTGCTTCGGGATCCCTGACCGGCAACGACGAAGCGCGGGCAGCCGAGTGACCGTCCACGCTTCTCGCATTCGATCAGAGGCCGACTTCCCCGCGCATCAGGCCGGCGAGCCCCGCGCCGGCACCCGGGCCGCGGCACCGCCCGCCGCGATCGACAGGCCGAACCGCCGCTCCTCGCTCCCCGTGCGATCGCCTCGATGACGCACATCATGCGGTCTTGGCGGAGTGCCGGGCCATCGTCCCTGCGGGGTCGATCACGATGCCGATGGTGTCCAGTTCCTTGAGCATGCTCCTGAGCGCGGGCTCGCTGAGCCGTACCCAGTGCTGATCGGAGCCGAGCACCTTGGCCAGGCGCATCGGTGAGGTGAAGGCGACCGCCGTCCGCTTCCCCGCAGCAGTCCTGAACAGGCGCAGCGATGTGCTGAACGCGCCTTGACGGACCGGGACGTACAACATGCTTCCTCCTGGTGAGAACTCGTACACCAGCGACGCTAGAGCCGAGCGGGGAGCATGAGCGCGATCGCTACGGGATCAAGACGGCAATCGCGGAAGTACTTACGACGCGTTGACGTGGTGTGGCTCCGACCAGCGCCGACATCACCGAAGCGGCAGGATCGGCCGCTTCGGTGCAGTGAACGCGTCAGAGGTCGTCGGCTCCCACCGTCAACGACGTTCTCTGGAGGATGGCAATGATCGGCAGGCAATTCGTGGTGGCGCGGCGATGAGCCGGGAAAACGTGGTGGGTCTTCTGGTTCGGTCGGTTCTGTGCGGTGCACCTCGACCGTGGGCGTACCGCTGACGGTTCGCGACCCCGTGTCCGGATGCGCACCGTCCCACCTGTGACGCGGACGAAATGCGGGAGCGCGAGGGCGGGCAGTTCTTCGACAGACGCCCAGCATGATCATGAGCCGGTGCGTGGAGGTCACAGGTTCATGAAACTCACGACAGAGCGGTTCTCATCGACCCTTGACACGCAACATACTCGGGTATAAAGACATATAAAACAACATTGAAACGGCGGTGAACCAACAGGATGTACGCCGAGGAACGGCAGCAGGAGATCCTGTGTGAGGCCCGGGCCGCCGGGCGGGTCGACGTGGTGACCCTGGCGGAACGGTTCGGCGTCACAACTGAAACGATCCGCCGGGACCTGACCGCGTTGGAGCGTTCGGGTGTGCTGCGGCGCGTGCACGGCGGGGCGATCCCGGTCGAGCGCCTCGGTTTCGAGCCCGCCCTCGCGACGCGCGATGAGGTGATGACGGCGGAGAAGGAGCGTATCGCCAAGGCGGCGCTGGCCGAGTTGCCGCAAGATGGCGCGATCGTGATTGACGCGGGCAC
>NZ_JBEOZN010000249.1:0-5598 GCF_040298085.1 Streptosporangium sp. NPDC001681
CGCGGCTCCGGAAGACACCGCCCCGACGCCCTGCACAGTCTTCCGCGACCTGCGACGCAGCGGTTTACCGCCAATCCCTGCGGTCCCTGGCTCCCGAGCAGGTCGCCGCCGTCCTCGCTCACGAGCAGGCGCACCTGCGCGGGCGCCACCACCTCGCCCTGGCCGCCGCCGAGGCCTTCTGCAGGGCCTTCCCCCATCTGCCGCTGTTCGCCCGAGCCCGGAGTGAGATCGCGCGACTGATCGAGCTCCTCGCCGACGACGTCGCGGCCCGCCGCCACCCGCGCATCCACATCGCCGCCGCACTGGTCCGGCTCGCCACGGGACGGACACCCGCGTTCACGCTGGGCGCGGGGGGCGAGACGGCCCTCACCCGTGTTCGGCGCATGCTCAGCCCGGCGGCTCCGCTCGGAGCCCGGGAACGCGTCGCGGGCCTGGCCGCGGTCGCCCTCCTTCTCATCGGCCCCGCGGCCGTGGCGGCGATTCCCGGGGTGGGCTCGTTCCTGGCCCATCACTGCCACGGCGTCTCGCTGTTCTAGCCACCTACTAACTACGATGGTAGATAGTAGGTGGCGGTAGGGTGCTGTCATGGTCTCCATCAACCGGCGTCCTTGCCTGCGTACGGGCGTCGCCCTGGCCTTCCTGGCTCTTGCCGGCACGGCGTGCACCGAGGAGCCCTCATCGGGCGCCGCCGATTCGGCCGATCCCGGAATCGGGCACGTTCACGGTCTCGGTGTTGATCCGGCGGATGGCACGGTCTATGTCGCGGGGCATTACGGCCTGTTTCAGATCCGGTCCACGAACACGGCTCGGCGTATGGCCGATCGGATCCAGGACCACATGGGTTTCACCGTCGTCGGGCCCAGGACCTTCCTGGCCAGCGGCCACCCGGGGGAGGCCGATGCCTCATCCGGGGTCTCCCCGCACCTGGGGCTGATCCGCACGACGGACGCCGGTGCCACCTGGACCTCGGTGTCGGAGGCGGGCACCGCTGACTTCCACGCCATTCAACCGGCGGGCGCCACCCTCTACGCCTACGACAGCCAGAAGGGGCGGATACGGCGCAGCGATGATCAAGGCAAGAGCTGGGTGCCGGGGGCGAGAGCAGAGGTGATCGATCTGGCCGCTCATCACGAGAAGCCGAATCGCGTGTACGCGACCACACCGAACGGGCTCCGGGTCAGCGATGACGGCGGCGTGAACTTCACCGCGCTCGCCGATTCCCCGCTCATGTCCCACGTGGACTCTGTCGGCAAAGACGATCTCGTCGGAGCCGGGACCGACGGCCAGGTGCACACCAGCAAGGACTCCGGCAGGACCTGGCAGGTGGCGGGCCGGCTGCCAGGCCAGGTCGCCGCCTTCACGGCTGTCGACCGGCAGCGTCTCCTCGCGGCCATGGAGGACGCAACCGTCGTGGAGTCAACAGACGGAGGACGCCGGTTCTCCGTGATCTACCGTCCCGCCTCGGGCTGAGGTCTATCGCTCCAGCTCGGGTGGCCGGCAGAGCCGCCGGTGAGCCGGCAGGTGATGATGGGAGCGGGAGGAGATGATGACGAGGACCGGTATAAGCCATCCGATCTTCGCGCGGTTCTATGCCCGCGTCAGCCAGGTGGTGGAACGCGCAGGTCTGGCCGAGCGTCGCGAGGCGCTGCTGGCCGGGCTCTCGGGAAAGGTGATCGAGGTGGGCGCCGGCAACGGGCTGACCTTTGCTCATTACCCGCCGGCCGTCACCCGGGTGCTTGCGGTCGAACCGGAGCCGCGTCTGCGTCGGCTCGCACGGGCCAATGCCGGCAAGGCACTCGTTCCGATCGACGTCGTCGACGGCCTCGCCGACCGGCTGCCGGGCGAGGACGCGAGCTTCGACGCCGCGGTCATGTCGCTGGTGTTGTGCTCGCTTCCCGACCAGGGCTCGGCGTTGCGGGAGGTGCGCCGGGTGCTCAAGCCCGGAGGGCAGCTGCGTTTCCTGGAGCACGTCCGGGCCGACTCGCCCGGCATGATTCGCGTCCAGTGTCTGCTGGACGCGACGATATGGCCCGGCCTGTTCGGGGGCTGCCACACCGGCCGCGACACCGCGGCGGTGATCGAGCGGTCCGGATTCACCCTTGAGCGGCTGGAACGGTTCCTGTTTCCCAAGGTTCGCACGCCGTTGTCCTATCTCATTCTCGGCGTGGCCCGCCGGTGAGATCAGACCAGGACACGTCCTGGTCTGATCTCACCGGTAGCGACCGCGTCGCGGCACGCTCATGGCCACAGGTTGTCGCGATCCACCGAGGAAGGCCGGTCGGCCGGTTCCGGCTCGGCCGTGGCCGTCCGCACAGCGGCGGAGCGAGCAGGGGGATTCCTTTGAGCGCTACTTCTCGTGAGCGCGGCGGATGAACCGCGACACCGAAAGCCTGGGTAAGGAGCCTGCGGTGGTCCGCCCGGCGATCTCGGGATGAACGGCGCGCGATTGTGGATCAAGCCCGGAGCTGACGGGTGATGGAGGGGTCGGTGATGGCGGTGTCGTTCGCCAGCAGGAAAGCCTTGCTGAGGATGAGCGCCAACCGGCCGTCCTCCTCGAACGGAAGGAACAGTCCGGGGTGGGGGTCGCGTGCGGAGACGATGCACAGGTAGGCGTCGTTGGGTTCCATCAGGATGTTCGCCGACCCCAGGTGGATCTTGTAGGTGCGTAGATCGCCTCGAACCACCAGGAAGCGGTCGGTCATGACGCACCGGTCCGCGATAGTCGTACGCCCGATCAGCCGGGACAGCGCGTCGCGCCGGACCTGGGCGCTCTCGGCCAGGTCGCCGAAGCTGTAGGACTGCCAGTAGTCCCCGTGGCCGTTGGGGTCCAGGCCGGTGGAGGTGACGCCGACGGCCAGGTCGGCGTCTCGCAGTGCCTCCGACAGGATGAGCGGAGGTACCTCGGCCAGCGGGACCGGCGAGATGCCGGCGAGGAAACGGATGTCGCCGCTGACGCAGATGGAGACGGTGGTGCCGTAGCCGTCGCGTTCGTAGGAGTGCTCGTCCAGGTGGAAGTCCCAGGTGGCGGTCAGGCCACCGGGCAGCTTTTTGGCGGCGGTGCACTCGCCGGACCCTCCGGCCGCGTCCCAGTGGCCCAGCGACATGCCGGTCCAGCCGCGATCGGTGAGCAGTGCCTTGGCCTGGCCGTACCGGAGCAGGTGGTTGGAGAACCGGCGCGAGTGGTCGCGCGTCTCCTCTTCGGCGGGGGTGAGCAGGTAGACCTCGCGGAAGGCCTGCTTGTACGGCTGGCGCAGTTCCTTGCCCTGCACCACCTCCCGCCAGGCCCGCACCTCCTCCACGGACGCGCGGGCCGGATGCCACAGCCGCACCGGCACGTCCGGCACGGTCAACCCCAGCTCGCTGCGCCACACACCGGGCGAGACCTCGAACTCCCAGATCAGCCGATCGGTGACCGGGTGACCCTCCAACTGCCGATACGGCGGAGCCGTCTCGCCGGCGCATCCGGCTTCCAGCGCCCTGCTCAGGGTGGCCTGCTGCTGCAGGGTCTGCTTGGCCAGCTCGCGCAGCCGCTTGACCTCCTCGGGGTGCTCCCGTTTGACCGCCGCCGGGACCGCCTTCAGCTTCCTGTCCCCGTGCCACCACGACAGCTCGACCTTGCCATCGGTTGAGATCACCGCCGTGTGCTCGCCGACGGCCTGCCGCACCCGCCCGTCGGGTATCCGGAACGCCACCTCCAGCCGGTTGGCCAGGGCGGCCTCGATGCGCTTGAACATGCGGTCCAGTTGCTTGGGCACCCCGGCGTGCCGGGTGGCCTGGCGGGCGGCGCGCAGCGCGGAGATCGCCTCGGGCGTCGGGTGGTCCTGCACCGCGCGGGCGATCTCGAACAGCAGTCCCTGGGAGGGCAGGGTCTTGGCCTGGGTGGGCGCCACCGCGATCCCGCGCAGCAGCCTGTCCAGCAGCTCGGGCAGCCAGGGCTCGTCCCGGAAGAGCGCCAGTCGTACGGCCCGGCCGAGGATCTCCTTCTCTCCGTCCTCGAACGCCTTCTCCGCCCGGTAGGGAATCTCGCCGGCGTGGATCGCCGCGACGCGGGCCTCGGCCGCCTCCAGAGCCGTCCGGGCGAAGTCCAGGTAGCCGGGTTGGCCGCTGAGCCATTCGATCACGCCGGACAGCGGGGCGGCATGGTCTGACCGTTCCCGCATCGCCTCGGCGAGCAGCGCCCGCCGCTCCACGTCCCAGCCGAGTAGCACTTCCGTCTCGGCGAGCGCGATCGGCCCGCGCTCCTCGGTGAGCCGGGCGCCCACTTCGGCGTCCATGCCCGCCAGCCCCGCCGCCACCAGCACGGAGAAGGGTTCGTACGGTCGTTTTCCGTCCGGCATCAGGAATCCGACCAGCTCGCGGGCCGCCACGGCCAGCCGCTGCTCGTCGACCACGTACCGTGCCGATATCGAACTGCCATCGCCGGCCCGGACCGACGCGCCCAGCCCGGTGCTCAGCTGGGAGACGTCAGGCCAGTATGTGGGGTCATTCGCGGTCCCGTCGATCAGATTGAGCAGGCGCTGCGCGAGGGGGGAGAGGTGCATGCCGATAGTTCCTGTCAGAGGTGGATCTGGCGGGTGATGGTGGCGCAATCTATAGCAGCGGCGAATGACAGAACGTCGGTGGCGGCGGGCATACTGCCAGGCATGATCGATGCTGTCTGCTGGACATCCCCACCCGTGTCGCCTACCTGACCGGCCCCGCCGTCTCGGGCCGACGTCGGGGTCGGACCCGAAGATCCGGGGCGACGCCCTGGGCCGAGAAGTCTTCGGCATGATCCCCATATCGCCCGGAGAAGCGGACACTCCCTGGCCGCTTCGCCTGCGACTGTTGTCGCGTGCCAGTCAACGACAACAACCCGAAGGACCCGAACGCCGTGACCGCCACCACCACGCCCCCCTCGACCCTCGACGCCGACCGGCGCGATCTGCAGCGCTCCCGCACCGGGCAGTCCCCGTACTCGATCGTCAACCGCGGCATCGAGCGCGAGGTCCTGCCCACCTGCGAGCGCTATGACAGGCCCATCGCCGGTGTGGAGTCCGCCGGCGATGGGCCTGCTCACCGGCCGCTACCGCAAAGGCCGGCCCGAGGCGCGGAACGCGCGGATGAACCGGGTGCCCCGGCAGCCGACCGACGAGCGCGCTGTGGCATGAGCCGATGACCGTTCTCGACACCCGGGCGCTCAACCGCGCGACGCTCGCCCGACAGTTGCTGCTCGATCACGCAGACGTGCCGGTCCTCGACGCCGTCGCGCACCTGTGCGGCCTGCAGGCGCAGGAACCGCAGGAACCGTTCGTCGGGCTCTGGGCACGGCTGCGCGCGTTCGACCCGGCGGTGCTCTCGGACCTGCTGATCCGGCGGAGCGTGGTGCGGACCCACCTCATGCGCCGCACCGTCCACCTCCTCGCCGCCGACGACGCCCTGGCCTGGCGGGCCCGCCACGACGGCATGCTGCGCCAACGGGTACTCGGGAACTACCGCCGCGGGGGGGCCCGGGGGGGGCGCGGCGCGCGCGGGGCGGCCGGGCGGGGGGGGGGGGGGGGTAGGGAGAGCCCACCGCGGGACAACACAAACCGAAAAAGAAAACAGGGATGGGGGGGT
>NZ_JBEOZN010000250.1:0-5196 GCF_040298085.1 Streptosporangium sp. NPDC001681
GCCACCACCGCCGCCGCGATCTCACCCTGCGAATGCCCCACCACCGCATCCGGACGAACCCCCAGCGACTCCCACACCGCCGCCAGCGACACCATCACCGCGAACGACACCGGCTGCACCACATCCACCCGATCCAGCCCCGGAGCACCCTCCACACCCCGCACCACATCCAGCAACGACCACCCCGACCAGTCCACGAACGGCTCCAACGCCGCCGCGCACTCGGCCATCCGCCCCGTGAACACCGCCGACTCCTCCAGCAGCGCGGCACCCATGCCCACCCACTGCGCCCCCTGACCCGGGAACACCCACACCGACTTCCCATCGACGTCCGCCACACCCGCGACCACGCGCGTCGCCGACTCACCGGAAGCCACTGCGGCCAGCCCCGCCAGCAGCTCCTCATGACCGTCTCCGATGACCACGGCCCGATGCTCGAAGAGCGACCGCGACACCACCAGCGACGAGCCCACATCCACCGGGTCGAGATCACCGTGCGCCTCCAGGTGCGCACCCAGGCGACCCGCCTGATCGTGCAGCGCCTGACCGGTCTTGCCCGAGATCACCCACGGCACCACACCCGCTGTCGGCGCCACGTCCTCCACCCGCGGCTCGGCCTGCGGCGCCTCCGGACCCTGCTCCAAAATCATGTGCGCGTTCGTGCCGCTGACCCCGAACGACGACACACCCGCCCGGCGCAGCCAGCCCGTCTGCGGCCACTCCACCGCCTCGGTCAGCAGCTCCACCGCACCCGAGGCCCAGTCCACATGCGACGACGGCGTATCAACATGCAACGTCTTCGGCACGATGCCGTGCCGCATCGCCATGATCATCTTGATCACACCCGCGACACCAGCCGCCGCCTGGGTGTGACCGAGGTTCGACTTGATCGACCCCAGCAGCAGCGGCCGATCCTCATCTCGCTCCTGGCCATAGGTGGCCAGCAACGCCTGCGCCTCGATCGGGTCACCCAACGTCGTGCCCGTTCCATGCGCCTCGACCACGTCCACCTCGGCCGACGACAGCCCCGAAGCGGCCAGCGCCTGACGGATCACCCGCTGCTGCGAAGGACCGTTCGGCGCGGTCAACCCGTTCGACGCACCGTCCTGATTGATCGCCGAACCACGTAGGATCGCCAGGACCTGGTGACCGTTGCGCTGAGCGTCCGACAGCCGCTCCAGCACGAGCACGCCCACACCCTCAGACCAGGTCGTGCCGTCAGCGGTGTCGGCGAACGCCTTGCACCGGCCGTCCGACGACAGCCCACCCTGACCGCTGAAATCGACGAACACCAACGGCGACGCCATCACCGTCACGCCACCGGCCAAGGCCAGACTGCATTCACCCGATCGCAGGGCCTGCGCGGCCATGTGCATCGCCACCAGCGACGACGAGCAAGCGGTGTCCACCGTCACCGCCGGGCCCTCCAACCCCAACGCGTACGCGACGCGACCGGTGACGACGCTCCCAGCGCTGCCGTTGCTGACGAAGGTCATCGCCTCCGGCGGGAACTCGGCACTCGTCCCGTAGTCGTGGTAGAGCACCCCGGCGAACACGCCGGTACGGCTACCGCGCAGCGAGACCGGGTTGATCCCCGCTCGCTCGATCGCCTCCCAGGACGTCTCCAGCAGCAACCGCTGCTGCGGGTCCATCGCCAGCGCCTCGCGCGGCGAGATGCCGAAGAACCCCGGGTCGAATTCGGCCGCGTCGAAGAGGAACCCGCCCTGGAAGTCCAGCTCGCCGCGCGTCTGCCAGCCTCGGTCCCGTGGCAGCGGGGAGATCGCGTCCTGGCCTCCGGCGACCAGCCGCCACAGGTCCTCCGGAGAGCTCACCCCGCCCGGATAGCGGCAGGCCATCGACACGATCGCGATCGGATCGTCCGCCACCGGCAGCACCGCCGACGGCACCCCCGCACGCACCTGCTCGCCCAGCAACTCCGCCAGCAGGAAGTCCGCCAGGACGGCCGGCGTCGGGTAGTCGAAGACCAGCGTCGCCGGCAGGTTCAAGCCGGTCGCGGCACGGAGCGCGTTACGGAATTCGACCGAGGTCAGCGAGTCGAACCCGAGATCCTTGAAGGCCCGCTCGGTCTCGATCGCATCCGCGTTGGGGTGCCGCAGCACTACGGCGACCTGCTCGCGGACCATGTCCCGCAGGACCTGCGACCGCTCGCCCGCCTCCAGCTCACGCAGCCGCGCCCGTAGGGCGGAAACAGCCGACTGCTCCTCTTCCCGGACGGTACGGCCCGCCTCGACCAGGCTCAGCACCTCCGGCAGATCGCCGAGCAGAGCGCTCTGCCGTACGGCGGTGAACGTCAGGGCGAACTGCTCCCAGGCGATATCCGCGACCGCCACGGTCGCGTCCCGGTGCGCGACCGCCCGCCACAGCGCGGTGACGGCCGCTCCCGGCCCCATCGCCCGCACGCCACGCCTGGACAGATAGTCCTGTGCCCCGTCGGCGGCGGCCATGCCATCCCCGACCCATGGGCCCCAGGCGACCGAGGTCGCCACGACCCCGCGTGCCCGACGCCGGTCGGCCAGAGCGTCAACAGAGGCGTTGGCGGCGGCGTAGGCGGCCTGGCCGCCGCTGCCCCACACCGCGGCGATCGAGGAGAACAGCACGAAGAAGTCGAGCTCGCGGTCGCCCAGCAGCGCGTCGAGGTTCAGCGCGCCGACGACCTTCGCCCGCATCACCTCGGCCAGCTCGGCGGCGTCCAGCCCGTCCAGGTTGTTCGCCGGGCTGATGCCTGCGGCATGGACGACCCCGGTCAGCGGGTACTCAGCCGGGATGTCGGCCAGCACCGTCGCGAGTGCGTCCGCATCGGCCACGTCGCATGCCACGATGCTCACCCGGGCACCCAGCGCGGTCAGCTCGTCGCGCAGCTCGGCCGCACCGCCTGCCGCCATGCCCCGCCTGCTGGTCAGTACGAGATGTTCGACGCCCTGGGCGGCCAGCCACCGGGCCACGTGAGCACCGAGCGCGCCGGTGCCACCGGTGATCAAGGCCGTGCCGCGCGGTCGCAGCGTGGCGTCAGTGCCCCGGTAAGGGGCGTGAGCCAACCTGCGGCCGTAGACGCCGGTCGAGCGGATCGCCACCTGATCCTCGGAGCCGGGCACGGTGAGGACGCCCGCCAGCCAGGTCACCACCCGCTGGTCCAGCGTCTGGGGAAGGTCGATCAGGCCACCCCAGCGCTGGGGGTACTCCAGCGCGGCCACCCGGCCGAGGCCCCACACGCCCGCCTGAGCCGGGATCGGCGCCGTGTCGGACCGCCCGAGCGAGACCGCGCCCTTCGTGACACACCACAGTGGCGCCTCGACACCGGCATCGCCCAGTGCCTGCAGCAAGGTCATCGTCAGCGCCGAGCCGTCCGAGACACCCGGCTCCGTGGTCTCACCCAGCGCCAGCAGCGACACCACCCCGGCCGGCTCCGCGTCGGCGCCGAGGCGCTCGCGTACCTGCTCGGCGAGCGCGGCCCGGTCCTGGCCGGATACGTCCAGCCGTACGGCCGCCGCCCCGAACATCTGGACCACGGACTCCGACCAGACATCGCCGGCCAGCTCCGCGGGCACCACGACCAGCCAGGTGCCCGGCACGACGGCGGCCGAGACGCTGGTCAGTGGCTTCCAGATGACCCGGTATCGCCAGGAGTCCGCGACGGACGTCTCGCGTCGGGCTCGTCGCCACGACGTCAGCGCCGGCAGCACCGCGCCGAGCGTCTCCTGCTCCACGTCCAGCCGCGCCGCGAGGGACTGGAGATCCTCACGCTCAATGGTGGCCCAGAACTCCGCGTCCACCGGATCCGCCATGGCGGCACCCCTGGCGGGGGCACCGGTCTCGGGCCAGAACCGCTGGTGCTCGAAGGCATAGGTGGGCAGGTCGACCCGGCGCCCGCGCGGCAGCACCGTCTGCCAGTTCACCGGCACGCCGTGCACGTGTAGACGGGCCAGCGCCTCGGTAACGGCCTGGTGCTCGTCCCGGTCCCCGCGCAGTACCGGCACCACTACCGTGTGCGACTCAGACGACTCCGGCTCGGTCGCGAGGGTGTCCTGGGCCATGGCGGTGAGCACGCCGTCCGGGCCGAGCTCCAGGTAAGCCCGGACGCCCTGGCCGTGCAGGGTGCGGATGCCGTCGGCGAAGCGGACCGCGCCGCGGACCTGCTCCACCCAGTAGTCCGGCGAGCACAGCTGCTCGGCCGTGGCCGCCTGCCCGGTCAGGGTGGACACGATCGGAATCCTCGGCGCACCGTAGGTGAGCCTGCTCGCCAGCGTGCGGAAGTCCTCCAGCATCGGCTCCATCAACGGCGAGTGGAACGCATGCGACACCCGCAACCGTCGCGTCTTGATCCCGCATTCCTCCAGCACCGCGACGATCGCGAGCAGCGGCTCCTCGACTCCGGCGATCACCACCGAGGTGGGACCGTTCACGGCCGCGATCGACACCTGGTCTTCGCGTCCGGCCAGCAGCTCGGCGACCTGCTCCTCGGAGGTCTGCACCGCCACCATCGCCCCACCGGCCGGCAGCGCCTGCATCAACCGCGCCCGGCCCGCCACCAGCGCACACGCATCGCTCAGCGACAGCACCCCGGCCACATGCGCCGCGCTGATCTCCCCGATCGAGTGCCCGGCCAGTACTTCGGGCCGAATCCCCCACGAGGAGACCAGCCGGAACAGGGCGGTCTCCACCGCGAACAGGGCCGGCTGCGCCCACCCCGTCTGGTCCAGCGCCTCCGCCTCGGCCGAACCCGGCTCGGCGAACAGCACCTCGCGCAGCGGTCCGTCAAGCATCGGGTCCAGCTCGGCGATCACCTCGTCCAACGCCTGCGCGAACACCGGGAACCGCTCGTACAGCTCCCGGCCCATCCCCGCCCGCTGGCTGCCCTGACCGGTGAACAACACCGCCAGCCTCGGCTCCGCTCCCGCCATGCCGCGCACCACACCCGCGCTCGGCCGGTTCTCGGCCAGGGCGTCCAATCCGGCCAGCACCCCATCGCGATCGGCGGCCAGTACCACCGCCCGATGCTCGAACGCCGGACGGGTCGTGGCCAGCGAGAACGCGGTATCGGCCAGCGCCACCTCACCGCGGTCCCCCACGTGCGAGGCCAGCCGCCCGGCCTGCGCCCGCAACGCCTCCGCCGTACGGGCCGACACCAACACCGGCAGCACGTCCGCGGCCGGTGCCTCGTCCCGCGGCACCGTTCCG
>NZ_JBEOZN010000251.1:0-5158 GCF_040298085.1 Streptosporangium sp. NPDC001681
CGGTCACCGCAGCACGCTGCGGCTCCCTCCTCCGCCTTGCGAGACACCACCTGACCGATCCTCGCCACGGCAAGATCCGCAGGACAGGACCTAGACACGACTGCGGAACGCGCGGATCGCCAGAGGGGCGAAGACCACGGCGAAACCGGCGGCCCAGAGCAGCGAGAAGAGCGCGGCCCTGGTGACGTCGCCGCCGATGAGCAGGCCGCGGATGGCGTCCGCCAGGTGCGTGACGGGGTTGAGGTCGGACCAGGTCTTCAGCCAGGACGGGAAGGTGGCGGAGGGCACCAGGGCGCTGCTGGTGAAGGTCAGCGGCATCATCGTGGAGAAGGCGATCATCTGCACCTTCTCGGGGCTGGAGGCCTTCAACCCAATCAGCACCGACATCCAGGACATGGCCAGGGCGACCACGACCAGCAGCGCCAGGGCACCCAGCAGCCCGAAGAAACTGGTGGTGACCCGGAAACCCAGCACCATGCCGAAGCCGATCAGCAGGGCGAAGGCCCACACCTGCTTGGCGGTGTCGGCGATGATGCGCCCGGACAGGGGCGCGGTGCGGGCGATGGGCAGGCTCCGCAGCCGGTCGAAGACGCCCTTGGTGATGTCGGTGTTGAGGCCGATAGCGGTGGAGAGCGTGTAGAACAGGGCGTTCTGCACGAGCAGGCCGGGCAGGGCGAACTGCAGGTAGTCGCCGGTGGATCCGGAGATGGCGCCGCCGAAGACGTAGGTGAACAGCAGCAGGAACATGATGGGCTGGATGCTCAGATCCAGCAGCTCCCACGGGTTGTGCTTGATCTGAACCAGGCTGCGCCAGGCCAGTGTCATGGTCTGCTGCAGCGTGGCCAGGGGAGTGACGCGCTTGGCGGCCATCTGCGGGATGGTCGTCGTCAGCGTGGTCATGCGAATGCCTCTTCCTTGTCGGGGGTCTCCTCGTCCTCGGGCAGGTGGCCGGTGATGGCCAGGAACACCTCGTCCAGGCTGGACTTGCGCAGCGCGAGCTCCGAGGCGATGACACCCTGCTCGTCCAGACGGCGCACGATCGCGGGGACGGCGGCGGGGTCGTGGACGGAGGCGGTGGCCCTGCCCCCGCTGAGGTCGGGAATCTCGCCCAGCACGTCGGCCAGCACCTTGCCGACCAGATCGAGGTGCTCGGCCTGCGAGGGACGCACCTCCAGGACCTGGGCGCCGGTGGTCGCCTTGAGCTGGTCGGAGGTGCCGGAGGCGATGACCCTGCCGTGGTCGAAGACGACGATGTCGTCGGCGAGCTGGTCCGCCTCCTCCAGATACTGGGTGGTGAGCAGCACGGTGACACCGTCGGCCATCAGGCCGCGCACCACGCTCCACAGGTCTGTGCGGCTGCGCGGGTCGAGCCCGGTGGTGGGCTCGTCGAGGAAGAGCACCTGGGGGCGGCCGACCAGGCTGGCGGCCAGGTCCAGGCGGCGGCGCATGCCGCCGGAGTAGGTCTTGGCGGCCCGCCCGCCGGCGTCGGACAGGTCGAAGCGCTCCAGCAGCTCGCCCGCGCGCGCCCGGGAATCGGCACGCGTCATGCCCAGCAGGCGGCCGATCATCACCAGGTTCTCGACGCCGGTGAGCATCTCGTCGACGGCGGCGTACTGGCCGGTCAGGCCGATCAGTGAACGCACCTGGTGGGCCTGGCGCGTCACGTCGTAGCCGCCGACGACGGCGGTGCCGGCGTCGGGGCGGAGCAACGTCGCCAGGATGCGCACCGCGGTGGTCTTGCCCGCCCCGTTGGGGCCCAGCACACCGAGCAGCCTCCCCTGGGGAACGAGGAGATCCACCCCGTCCAGTGCCCGGGTCTCCCCGTAGCGTTTCACCAGACCCTCGGCCTGGATCGCATAGCTCATCGATCATACCTCTCCGTAGTCTCCGGGTCTCCAGCATGTACTGCGCCACCGACACTTTTTCGATCCACGGCCCGGCCGGAGGGAAACGGGCGATGACAGATCGGGGAAGGGGAACCGCCTCGTCGGAGCACCTGCCCCCGGACCTGCCACGATGCCCGCCGGGCTGCGGCGGAACTTTTTGCGTCACGCCGCCGGAGCGCCCCGTGGGACGTGACCGTTTAGGCTGACAGCGTGAGTGACCGAGCCGATGAGCCCAGCCCCGCCTCGCAGGAGGCCACGGCGGCCGGTCGGCCGGGCGAGCGTCGCAGGGCCGTCTCCCTGCGCGCCCCCGCCAATCCGGTTTCGCGCAAGGCAGTCACCCTGTGGCTGACGGAGGGGGTTCTCTGGTCCATTGTGCTGGTGGGTGGCTCTTTCTTCCTGGCGAGGTGGATCGACGAGGGTCGCTGGTCGTGGTTGCCCGGATGGGCGCTGGACAACGTCTGGTGGCTGCCGTGGCTGATGGTGCTGCTACTGGTGCCCGGCACGCTCGTCGAGCCGTTCTGGCGGTACGCCGTGCACAGGTGGGAGCTCAGCGAGGACGTGGTCTACGCCCGTTCCGGATGGCTCAGCAGGGAATGGGTGTTCGTGCCGGTCAGCAGGATCCAGACCGTCGACAAGGCGCAGGGCTGGTTCGAGCGCATGCTGGGCCTGGCGACCGTCGAGATCCGCACCGCCTCCCATGCGGGCTCGTCCACGATCAAGGGCCTTGACTACGAGGTCGCCGCCGAACTGGCCGAGGGGCTCGCCCGCCGCGCGGAAGAGCTCAGGGACGACGCGACGTGACCGGATCCCCCAGCGACCGTTCACCGGCGGAGCCGCCGGAGGGCACCGAATCCTCGGTGCCTGGTTTCGGGGCCGTCCCGAATCCCGATCCCGACCCTGCTCGTTCGGTCGGCGGGACGGGGGAGGGCGTCGAATCCTCGGTGCCTGCTCTCGGGTCTCCCGGATCCGTCCGGCATCCTGATCCCGCTCTCCCGGCCGACCGGACGGGGCCGTCGCTGCGGCTCAGCCCGAAGGTGTTGCTGACCGATCCGATCCGGATGCTGCCCTCGCTCTTCCTGCCGCTGGCCGGTGTCCTGTTCCTCGGCGGGTTCTCGCCGAGATCGTTCGTGTGGGCGGCGCTGGGCGTCGTCGGCTCCGTCGCGTTCTCGGCCGTGCGCTGGGCCACCTTCACCTACCGGGTCGCCGGTGACCGGCTGGAACTCACCCGGTCGCTGATCAGCAGGTCGGTGCGGACGATCCCGCTGGAGCGGATCCGCGGCGTCGACGTCAGTGCCCCGCCGCTGCACCGCCTGCTCGGCATCGCCGTCCTGCGGATCGACACCGGCGCCGGCGGCGATGACAAGCAGGAGGGCGAGCTCGACGGGGTCACCGTGGAGGAGGGGGAGCGGCTCAAGGCGGTGCTGCTCTGGCACGCACGCGCCCGCATGGCGAGACGCGCCCAGGCGCGCGAGACGGCCTCGGCGTCCGGCTCCGGTGAGCTCACGGCCGCGAGCGTGACGGAGCCGGCGACCCCCGCCGTCGTCCGTCACGAGGTGGGTGACGCGACCCCCGAGCGGGTGTTCTTCGTGCTGCCGCGAAAGTGGCTCGTCTACGGCCCGCTCTCCGGTTCCTATCTGCTGACCCCGTTCGCGCTGGTCGCCGGTGCCGTGGGCCTGGCGTTCCAGTGGGGCGGCGAGTTCAAAATCGACAGGCGGGTCGTGATGGGCGCGGGGGAGTGGCTCTGGGAGCATCCGCCCCTGCTCGCCGCGGCCCTGGTGCTGCTGCTCCTGGCCATGCCGGTGGTCGGTGTGATCATGTACGCGGTGTTCAACTGGGATTTCACCCTCCGCGCCGGCGAGGGATACCTGATCGCCGGGCGCGGTCTGGTCACGCGCAGGAGCGTGTCCCTGGAGCGGCGCAGGGTGCGAGGGTTCGAGTTCGTGGAAGGGCCGGCCGAGCGCTGGGCGGGGTTCGGCCGCGCGTGGGCGATCGTGACCGGTCTCGGCGACTCGGAGACCCGGGGCCAGTTGCTTCCCGTCGCCCCGAGGGAGACCGTGCTCGGCGTGGTGGGTGAGGCGATCGGCTCGATCACCACCGGGCTGCGGACCCACCCGCCGGCGGCGCGCAGGCGCCGGCTGTTTCGGGCGATCTTCCCGTGGCTGGTCGTCGCCGCCTGCGCGACGGCGGCGGCCCTGCTCTGGTCCGGGCTCTGGTGGGCGCTCGCGGTGCCCGCTCTGATCCTCGCGCTGCTGGGCATCCCGCTCGGCCTGGACCGCTACCGGTCCCTCGGCCACACCTACGACGGGAGCCGGCTGTCGGTCCGCTCGGGGTCGCTACGCCGCGCACAGGCGGTGGTGGAGAAGCGGGCGGTCGTCGGCTGGACTCTGAGCCAGACCTGGTTCCAGCGCCGCGCCGGTCTGCTGACCGTGACCGCGGGCGTGGGTGCGGGTACCGGTGGCTATGCCGCACTCGACGTCGGTGAGGCCGAGGGGCCGGCCTTCGCCGCCGAGGTCACCCCGGCCTGGCTGGCCCCGTTCCTCGTTTCCGAGGACCTGGGCCGCGGAGATCCGCTTCCCGCAGCGTCCGCGCCTCTCGGATCGGCGGCACCCGGCGAACCGCCCACGCGGGACAGATCGTCCTCGTCCGGAGAGCCGGGGAACGGCTGACACACGGTGAGGCGGGGGGCCGGTGTTCCGGTCACCCCCGCCTGACGCGGTGCGGTCAGTCCTGGCGGCGGGCGCCGAACATGATCTCGTCCCAGGTGGGCACGGACGCCCGCCGCCCCCGGGACTTCTTGGCAGGTCGCGCCGGAGCCGGTGCCGGCTTCGGCGGCTCCGCGGGCTTCTCCGCCGCGGGCTTGTCGACCTTGGTCTCCTGCATTGCCCCCGTGTCCCCCTGTGTCTCTTGCCTGCCCGGCTCGGCCTTGGCCCGCTCGTCCACGCTGACGCGCGCCGCCGGTACAGCTATCGAACCCTCCTGGGCCGGTTCGGTCTCCGATACGGGGGTCTGCTTCGCCACGGTGGCGGTCTCCGCCTTCGTGGAGACCTGCTGCCCCGCCGCCTTCTCGCCCGCCGTGGACCGCTGCTCGGCGGGCTCGGGCGGGACGGCGACAGGCTCCGGCGGGGTCGCGGCGATGGGCGAGAGGGGGGCCGGAACCTCGGCGACCTGGGGAGCCTCCGTGACCTGGGGAGCCTTCGCGACCACGGGCTCGGCCGTGGCCTCAGGTACGGTGACCGCCGGCTCGGGGGGAGCGGCCGGCACATGCGCCAGAG
>NZ_JBEOZN010000252.1:0-5121 GCF_040298085.1 Streptosporangium sp. NPDC001681
AATCAGGCCAAACGTACCCAGCCGCTTCCTAACTTGATCACTGAGCCACGTTCGCACTCCTCCACGATCGTGGATCTTTATGACATTAAGATCACTTTGCCCTGAATTCTTCGGACTCCCGATCACCCGAGGCAGGATCGACTCCAAGCCGCAGGACACGCCGGACATGCTCGCCGACAGCCGTGAATAACCGGAAACTGCTCCTTCGCGCTCAAGCTCGTGCCTACCCTGGTCTCGAAGATCGGTCGTGGAGGAATGCGTCCCCATGGGCAGAGCTCGCCGGAACAAGCGCACATCGACCAGCCGCGACGCCGCGGCCCAGCGGCAGGATGGTGCCGAGGCGTCCGATCCCGCCCGGTCGAAAGGGCTGCTGGCGTGGCTGGCGGGGATCGTCAGCGCCGTGATCCTGGCCGCGTTCGGCGTCGTGTTCACCGAGTGGTACAACGCGCACGGCTCCGACACGGTCGAGCAGGTACGCGGCGCCGCCCCGATCACCGTCGGCCACGTAGCCGTCGACTACTCCGAGCGCGACACCGTCCTGCGCGAACCGGTGACCGCCCCCGAGGACCGGGCGCTCATGCTGGCCGCCCACGCGGGCAAGCAGCGTGAGGCGATGCTGGCGCGCCACCAGATGGCCCTGATCGACAGCATGAACGTCACCGTCGTGCTGACCGGGAACCGCAGCAGCCTGCGCATCGTGGACATCGAGCCGCAGGTCCTCGCCCGCAGGCCGGTGTCGGAGGGCGCCCGCCTGATCGCCATCACCGGCGGCGGCGAGGCGGGCACCGTCGAGATGGCCGCCGACCTCGACCGTCCCGCGCCTCGGTTCACGACCGGCGGGGACACCCCGTACTTCCGGAAGAAGCAGATTGACCTGAAACGGGATGAGCCGGTCACGCTCAGCCTGAGCTTCACCGGCAAGAAGGCGTACTACGAGTTCGACCTGCGGGTCACGGTGCTCGCGGACGGCCGTACGGAAGAGGTCGTGGTCAAAGGGCCGGACGGGGGGCCGTTCCGGTTGACCGGCGAGGCCGCCCGGTACCGGTCCTACTACCGGCAGGCGCCGCAGGGCGGCTGGCGGCCGGTCTCCTGCGGGAAACGCCGGACATGCTGATCACCCGTTGCCTCCGGGTTCTGGCGGCGCTCTCGGTGGCCGCCGCGCTCGCGGTCGCCGATGACGGGCGGCCTCCGCTGGAGCTCGTGGGGTGGAAGGCGGCGTGGTCGGCCCCCGCCGATGAGACGGCCTCGTTCTCCTTCCTGTCCGGCGAGAATCTGATCATGGCGATGTCGGAAGAGGGGACGGTGACCGTGCGCGATCCCGGCACCGGCGCGATCCGGCTCACCATTCGCACCCCGCTCCATTCCCTCAGCGACGCGTGGGCCACGGCCGGCACCCTCGTCGTGGCCGGGAGCCGGAAAGGATCGTCGGACCGGACCCTGTACGGCTACGACCTGGCCTCCGGCGGACCGCTGTGGCGGCACGCGCTGTCCCCGTCGGGGCCACGGGCGCACGACTTTCCGCGGATCCTGATGTCCGAGTACGGCGTCGTCGTCTTCCACCGGGAGTCCGGGCTGCTCTTGCTCGACGCGCGAACCGGCGGCGTCCGGGCGCGGGCCGCCGTGGCGGTGGGCTGCGAGGGAGAGACCGGCTCCACATCCGGGGCTCTGCTGTTGCTGAGCCGCTGCGGGCAAGGTCGCGTGCGGCTCGACTCCTTCGATCCGCGCACGCTACGGCGGAACTGGACACGTCCGGTGACCACCTGGAGCGTCGTGCCGGGCGTCGGCGTCCGGCTCTGGTTCAAGAGTGCGTCGGAGGGCTTCGTCATCGCGGCGGTGAACGGCGACGAGTTCCTCTTCACGCGGGACGGCACACCGCTGCCCCGCTCCCACCTGGAGCGGGCCACCGCCGGAAGCCCGGCGCCGGAGGTCGGCCGGCATCCCGACGCGGAGGACCGTCCCGGGTTCGACTGGAACAACGCGTGGCCGCTACCCGGTTACCTCAACTCGCGAGAGCAGGACACCGGCCCTCCCATCCCGCTCCCCCTCGACAGGCCGCTCACCCACACCACCGTCTTCGTGGGGGCGACCTCCCATATGGCCTTCATCCACGGTGACGCCCGGATCACCGCCCTGCGCCCCGCCTACGGACGTCCCACCGGCCCCGTCGCACTCGGCGGCGTCCCGCCGGGCGATTGGCCGGACGCCTGCTCCCTGCTCACCTCGCGCGACCTCGGCCAGGACGTCCGCCGCGTCCCGGGAAACAAGTCCCTGGGCCGCCTCACCCTGCCCAGGCCCGTGACCTGCGACTGGGTGCCACCCGAGGACGACGGCGGGGTCATCTCGCTCTCCGTGAGCTGGGTGTCCCCGGACGCCGGCGCCCTCTTCGCCGCCGCCACCGAGCTGACCAGGCGTCACGAGAGCTTCGACTACGACCCCACGATCGAGGGCGAGGGCATCTTCTCCTACACCGCCCACGGCCCCGGGGGGACCTTCGGCGCGACGCTGGTCAACGTGGGCCCGGTCATCGTCCATCTGACGTCGCCGTCGCGACTGGTGCAGCGCTTGGCCGCGTTCCGGGTGCGTGACAACCTGATGGCCCGCTACCGGCCGGGGGAGCGCGTCCCGCCTCCGGCGCGGACGGGCGGGTGGACCCATCTCGCCGACGGGAGCGTCAACATCGACCCGGTGGTGGACGGCGGTGTGGTGTACGCCGGCGCCGACGACGGTCTGTACGCCCTGGACGCCGTCACCGGCCGGGCGCGGTGGAAATCCTGGCCGGCCACGCCCATGCTCGTGGACGGCGTGCTCTACGGCGCGAGGAGCGACGGGGTGGCGGCCATCGACACCGCCACCGGCCGGATGCGGTGGAACCGCCGCTTCGACACCCGGTACGTCGGCATCCATGACCTCGTCATCCAGGACGGCGGCGTGTACGCGGGCGTCGGACTCACCCACGTCGTGGCGCTGGAGGCCGCCACCGGCAAGCAGCGGTGGCGCTTCCGCGTCCCCGGCACCCTGGGCCGCGTGGCCGTGGCCGCCGGTACCGTCCACGTGAGCAGCCGGGAAGGCATGCTGTACGCCCTCGACGCCAGGACGGGCGCGCTTCGCTGGCGTTCCCGCGTGGGCACCGGAAATATCAACCCGGCCGGTTACCTGGCCGCGACCGGGGAGGCCATCTTCGTGATCACCGGCGCGAAGGCGTCCGCGCTCGACCCCGCCACCGGGAAGGCACGGTGGCGCGCCCGCGTCAGCGCCGCCGTCCGGTACGACCCCGTTGTGATCGGCGGCACCGTCTACCTCGGCGATCTCGCCGGGCGCACGTACGCGCTGAACGCCGCCTCCGGCCGGGAGCGATGGAGGCTCACCACCGAGGGCGACAGCGGCCGGTGGAACGTCACCGCGTCACGAGGGAAGGTCTACGTCGCCGGCCGGAGCCTGCACGCCCTCGACCCCGAAACCGGGAAAGAACGGTGGAGCAGGCCGCTCATCGCCCAGGTGTCGGTCCACGAGGACACCGTCTTCGCCCAGGACGAGGGCGGCACGCTGCACGCGCTGGACGCGGCCACCGGCGCGCCCCGCTGGCACTTTCAGACCGGTGGCAGGTTCCAGACCCGGCCGGTCGTGGCCGGCGGCCTCGTCTACGTCGGCAGCTCGAACGGCAACCTGTACGCGCTGCGCGACACGGACGGACTCCCCGGGCCGAACCCGGCGGAGCTTGACCGGCGCACCTGGTGAGTACGGGGCGTTCGGTGCGAGCCGACGGGCTCGGGTGTGGTGTCAGGAAATGACCGGGCTGCGGCGCTCGATCAGTACGACGTCACGCCAGACGCCGTGGTGGCGTCCGATCCGCTCGCGGGTGCCGATCACCCGGAACCCGGCGCGTGCGTGCAGGGCGAGGCTCGCGGTGTTCTCGGGGAAGACGCCGGAGTGGATCGTCCAGATTCCAGCGGCCTCGGTGGAGGCGATCAGCACTGCGAGCAGCGCGGAGCCGACACCGCGGCCTCGGGCCGCGGGGTGGACGTAGACCGAGTGTTCCACCACCCCGGCGCGGGAGCCTTGAGAAGCGGGCAACCCGGCGACGATTGTGGCCACTGCCGCCGGATGCTGATCCGCTACGAGCAGGACCGGCGCCGAAAGACCGGTCTCCGTCTCCTGTGGGCCGAATCCTGCTGGGCCATCGCGGGATGGAGAGGCCGGCGTCCCGGACGCGTGGGGATCAGGTCCGTGGACGCCGGCCTTGTGTACGGTCCACGTCCGGCAAGGGGGCCTGCGGGCCTGGACCGGCTCCGGGTTCAGCGGATCGGTGGGAAGTGGGGACGATCCCGCCGAACCCGGAGGTCGGGGGTTCAGGGTTGGTGAGGCCGGGTGGGCAGGTCGAACCAGACGCCGGTGCCGAGTTGACCGGTCCCGCACAGCCGGATCCATTGGGTGCCGCAGTGGCCGTGGGTGAGTTCGGCGACGATGCGCAGGCCCCGGCCGCCGAGTTCGAGGTCGTCGAGGCGGTGCAGGAGATGGTCGATCAGGATGGTTCCGGCTCAGGCGGGGAGGGCCGCCCGGCGCGGTGACATCGCGGTCAGCCCGAATGTGGCTCGTGGTCGCCCGGTGGGCAGGACGGGTTGCAGAGCACGTCGACCCAGATGTCTGCGACCGGCGCGGTGATCTGCTCGACGGTCTCGGCCGAGATCTTGTCGTCGGTGACGTCGGCCCAGATCAGGCGTACCGCGGCGGCCAGCGTGACAATGCGGGTGCCGCACCCCGCGCAGAGGCGCACGCCATCGGGCAGGTCCAGGATGGACAGCGGGCCGCTCACCGGGATCTCCACTCCGCGCAGATGAACCAGACGGTCTTGCCGTCCACCGGCTTGCCTTCCGACGCCGGTACGACGCCCCACCGGTCGGCGTAGGCCGTGACGATCGCCAGCCCGCGACCGTGCTCCTCATCAGGACCGGCCGGGACCGGGTTCGGCCACCCGGCGCTGTGGTCGGTGACCTCCCCACGGACGACCCGCCCGTACTGGAACAGGGCGAGGGTGATCGGCGCCTTCCCGTGCAGGATCGCGTTGCTCACCAGCTCGGACACCACCATGGTCACGTTCTCCGCCACGGCGGACATGTCCCAGGC
>NZ_JBEOZN010000253.1:0-5054 GCF_040298085.1 Streptosporangium sp. NPDC001681
GCGTTCCATTCGCCGTTGATGGATCCGATGCTGGAGGACTTCCGAGCGGTGGCGGGCGGGTTGACCTACCACGCGCCGCGTATTCCGGTGGTGTCGAACGTGACCGGCGAACCGGCCACGGCGGAGCAGTTGTGCTCGCCGGATTACTGGGTGGAGCAGGTGCGGGGCGCGGTCCGTTTCGCCGACGGTGTCCGGACGCTGCACGCTCAGGGAGTGCGGGCGTATCTGGAGCTGGGCCCCGACGGGGTGCTGGCCGCGATGGCTCAGGACACCCTCGCCGTGGAGGCCGAAGCCGGTTCTGGCCCGGACGCGGTGCTGGTGCCGGTGCTGCGCGGGGGCCAGGACGAGCAGAAGACGATCATGATGGCGCTGGCCGGGTTGCACGTGCGCGGGGTTTCCCTTGATTGGCGTGCGGTGTTGCCGGGTGGGCGGCGGGTGGAGCTGCCCACCTACGCCTTCCAGAAGGAGCGGTTCTGGCCGAGTGGCAGGCGGGGTGGGGACGCGCGAGGTCTGGGGCTTGAGACGGCGCTGCACCCGTTGCTGGGGTCGATGGTCGGGCGCCCGGTGTCGGCGGAGCAGTTGGGCGCGGTAGCAGAGCAGTCCCTGTTCCAGGTGGCGTGGAACCCGATCGAGGTGCCTGCGGCCGGTGCGGCGCGGGTGACCGAATGGCCCGCGCTCGTGGGCGATCGTCCTGCCGAAGCGGCTGTCGAGGCCGCCACCGATTCGGTTGTGGTGGTGGATTGCACGGCACGGCCGGCCGGTGAGACGCCGGAGGTGGTGCGTTCGGTGGTCGGTGGTGTGCTTGAGGCGCTGCAGGCGTGGCTGGAGCGGGAGGATCCGACGTCGGCGCCTTTGGTGGTGGTGACCCGGGGCGCGGTGGCGGTGGGTGAGGGCACCGACGTGGATGTGGATGTGGCGGTCGCTCCGGTGTGGGGGTTGGTGCGGGCGGCGCAGGCCGAGCATCCGGGACGGTTCGTGCTGCTGGATCTTCAGGAGGGCCGGGAACGGGACGCGGCGGTGGGTGTGGCGGTGGCCTGCGGTGAACCGGAGCTGGCGGTGCGCTCCGGGGCGTTCCTGGTGCCTCGGCTGGTCAGGATGGCCCAGCCTGAGCGGCCCGTTCTGGGCGCGGTCGAGCAGCACGGCGGCTCCGTCGGGTTGGCGGCCGGGACGGTGCTGGTGACCGGCGGTACCAGCGGGTTGGGGGCGTTGCTGGCTCGTCGCCTGGTGACCGATCACGGTGTGCGCTCCTTGCTGCTGGCCAGCCGGCGCGGGCTGTCGGCGGAGGGCGCCGAGGCGCTGGTGCAGGAGCTGACCGGGCTGGGGGCGAAGGTCGGCGTGATGGCGTGCGATGTGGGGGATCGAGAGGCGCTGGCACAGGTCGTGGGGTCGGTTCCGGATTCGGCGCCGCTGGTGGGCGTGGTGCACGCGGCGGGAGCGGCGGACAACGGTGTGGTGGAGGCGTTGTCGCCGGGCCGGTTGGATGCGGTGCTGCGGCCCAAGGCGGACGCGGCCTGGCATCTGCACGAGCTGACCCGGGATCTGGATCTGGCGATGTTCGTGCTGGTCTCCTCGGCCGGTGGGCTGGTCATGGCGGCGGGGCAGGGCAACTACGCGGCGGCCAACGTGTTCCTGGACGCGCTGGCGGCCTATCGGCGGTCGCGAGGGCTGGTGGCGACGTCGCTGGCGTACGGGTTGTGGGATGTGGCCACCGGGATGAGCGCCGGGTTGTCCGACGCCGATCGGGACCGGCTGGCCCGGCTGGGACTGCCGGCACTGCCCGCCGCCGAGGGGTTGCGGCTGTTCGATGTGAGCGTGCGGGCGGATGCGGCGATGACGGTGCCGCTGCGGGTGGATGTGGAGGTGTTGCGGGGCCGCGGTGGCGAGGTGCCGGCGTTGCTGCGAGGGCTGGCACCGGCGAGGCGGGTGGCTCGTGCGGTCGCCGATGGCAGCGAAGACGCGGGTGAACGCCGGCGCCTGCACAGCAAGGACGCCTTGGCTGAGTTGGTACGCCACCAGATCGCGGCTGTCCTCGGCCACGCGGACGGTGTGAACATCGGTGGTGACCGCGCCTTCAAGGACCTGGGCTTCGACTCGCTCACTACTGTGGAGTTGCGCAACGGCCTGGCGAAACGTATCGGGCTGCCGCTACCCGCGACCGTGGTGTTCGACCATCCGACGGCTGATGAGCTGATCAACCATCTCTGGTCGCGGATCCACGGCGCCGCTCCGGACATCAGCCGGCCTCAGGCGAGAGCCGACCACGACGACCCGGTCGCCATTGTCGGTATGGCGTGCCGTTTTCCAGGTGGGATCGACACTCCTGAGCAACTGTGGCAGTTGCTGGCCGATGGAGGTGAAGTGCTGTCCTCTTTCCCTGAGGACCGCGGCTGGGATCTGACGACCTTGGTGAGCCGCAGTGCCACTACATCCGGCGGGTTCCTCGCCGGAGTCGCTGACTTCGATCCGGGATTCTTCAGGATTAACCACCGTGAGGCCCTGGCGATGGACCCCCAGCAGCGACTGCTGTTGGAGACTTCGTGGGAGGCACTGGAACAAGCCGGTATTGTGCCCGCGACCCTGCGCGGTAGTGACGTGGGCGTGTTCATTGGCACCAACGGCCAGGACTACCCGACGCTGCTGGCCCAGTCTGAAGGTGACTTCGGTGGCTACGCCGGCATTGGCAGCGCGGCGAGCGTGGCATCTGGGCGGCTTGCTTACACGTATGGCTTCACCGGTCCGGCGCTCACAGTGGACACCGCGTGCTCCTCGGCACTGGTCGCCCTGCATCTGGCCGCTCGGTCACTCCGGTCCGGGGAGTGCTCGCTCGCCCTGGTCAGCGGCGTCACAGTGATGACGACGCCAGAATTGTTCGTCGAGTTGACCCGGCAAGGAGTGCTGTCCGGCGACGGGCGTTGCAAGGCTTTCGCTGACGCGGCCGACGGGACAGGGTGGGCTGAAGGCGTGGGCATGCTTGTGGTCGAGCGGCTGTCGGACGCACGGGCGAAGGGCCATGAGGTGTTGGCAGTGCTCCGGGGCAGTGCCATCAACCAGGATGGCGCCTCGAACGGGCTCACCGCACCGAACGGCGTCGCGCAGCAACGTGTCATTCGCCAGGCGTTGGCCTCCAGCGGCCTGTCCGTGTCCGATGTGGACGTTGTAGAGGCACATGGCACCGGAACCAGGCTGGGAGACCCGATTGAGGCCGACGCGTTGCTGTCGACCTACGGTCAGGACCGGGACCGGCCGTTGTGGCTCGGTTCGGTGAAGTCGAACCTGGGGCACACCCAAGCGGCCGCGGGTGTGGCAGGCATAGTGAAGCTGATCCTCGCCATGCGGCACGGGATTCTTCCGCGGACGCTACATGTGGACGAGCCTTCGTCTCGGGTGGACTGGTTGGCCGGTTCGGTCAGGCTGGCGACCGATGCGGTGCCGTGGGCGACCAACGGGCGTCCACGACGCGGTGCGGTGTCCGCCTTCGGAATCAGCGGGACCAACGCACACGTCATTCTTGAAGAAGGCGAACAGTCCGGGAATCCGTCCAGCCGAGGGAAGTTGCCCTGGTTGCTGTCCGGCCGCACCGCCGATGCCCTTGGCGCACAGGCGGAACGCCTCCTGGCGGCCGACCCTGACTCGCGTGTGGCTCGACCGCTTGCGGTGTCTCGCACGCACTTCGAGTACCGTGCGGCGGTGCTGGACGGCAACCTTGACGCCCTCGCCGCTCTCGCGAGAGGCGAAGACCATGAGTTGGTTGTCCGTGGTGTGGTTGAGAAGCCGGTGGTACCGACGATCGTGTTCGCCGGCGCGACCACGTGTACGGAGACGGGCCGTGAGCTGGCTCAGTTCCCGGTGTTCGCGGCAGCGCTGGCCGAGATCGGCAGCCGGTTCGGGGAGGAAAGTGGTTTCGCGTTCGAGGTGGCGTTGTTCAGGTTGCTGGAGTCCTGGGGGGTGAGGGCGGAAGTCCGCGGCCATTCGGGTGGCGAGGTCGCCGCCGCGTATGTGGCCGGGGCGTTGTCGCTGGATGACGCCTACGAACTGGTCATCGCCAAGGCACAGGACCCTCGTGTCGCCGAATACCGGGTCCGGCCGTTCGGACAGGACGACGTCGTTGTCGAACCGGGGACCTGCGGTTCACTGTCCGGCTTGGTCAACGCGCTGGCAGAACTCCATGTGCGCGGCGTCGCGGTGGACTGGGCAGCCGTGATTCCGGGCGGGCGGTGCGCCGTGCCCACATATGCCTTCCAACGGCAGCGGTTCTGGCCGCGGGTGGCCCACCACACCATGCCCCCCAGCCCCATCGAAGCCGATGCCCAGACCGAGCCGCTGTCGGCGTTGGATCTCGTCCGGACCGAGGTGGCCAGGGCCCTGGGCCTGCCTGGTATGCAAGCGGTGGCGCCGGACAGTGAGTTCACCCGCCTCGGCCTGGACTCGTTGACCTTGATTGACCTGCGTGCCAGGCTGCGCGCCCGCACCGGCAAGAAGATCGAAGCGAGCGCGGTGTTCCGGCACCCGACCTCTGCGGCTCTCGCCCGCTATCTGGACGAGCTCGACCAGGGGCCGCAGGCCGAGCCGGGTGTGGAGGACGCGGCGCCGGTGCCGGGCGTGATGCCGTGCGTGATCTCGGGCAGGTCGGGTGAGGCGTTGCGGGCGTGGGCGGGCCGTCTGGCGGTGTACGTGGAGGAGGGTAACGAGTTGGGGCCGGCCGATGTGGCGTTCTCACTGGCCACGTCGCGGTCGGCGTTCGAGCATCGGGCGGTGGTGGTCGGCGGGGATCGTGAGGAGTTGCTGGCGGGGTTGGCCGCGGTCGCTTCCGGCGACTCGGCGGCGGGTGTGGTGCGGGGTGTGGCCGACGTGGATGGCCGGATGGTGTGGGTGTTTCCAGGTCAGGGGGCGCAGTGGCCGGGCATGGGCGCGCGGCTGCTGGAGGAGTCGGCGGTGTTCGCCCGCCGGATGGCGGAGTGTGCGGCGGCGTTGGAGCCGTTCGTGGACTGGTCGGGGTGGTCGTTGCTGGATGTGGTGCGGGGTGTGGAGGGTGCTCCGGGGCTGGATCGGGTGGA
>NZ_JBEOZN010000254.1:0-5050 GCF_040298085.1 Streptosporangium sp. NPDC001681
CCCCCAAGGGGAGGCGTGAGGCACGTCTCCGGGGTGATTCTTGAGGGACGGCCCCGGGGCGCTGTCCCGGCCGGTCCGGTGCGGCCTCACGAGTTGAGAGTGCTTGGTGGGATTACGGGGTTGCGAGTTTGGTCCTCGCCCAGTCGACCGTGGCCTTCAGGCCCGTGGCCAGGTCCGTCTGGGGGCGCCAGCCGAGCCCGTCGAAGGCGGGAGCCGGATCGACGGCCATGGCCGGGAGGTCTCCCAGGCGGGCCGGAGCCCCACCCGGCTCGTCGACGGCCCCCGCCGCCGCGGCGACCAGGGAGTGCAGCCTCCGGTCGGTGGTCTCGACTCCGGTGCCCAGGTTGAAGCGGCCGCCACCGCCCTTGGTGCCACAGGCACGGGCGAAGCCGTCGACCACGTCGTCGACGAAGATGTAGTCGCGGGTCTGGGTGCCGTCGCCGTACACCACCGTGGGGGTGCCGTTGAGCAGCGCGTCCGTGAAGATGGCGACCACCCCCGCCTCGCCGTCCGGCGACTGGCGCGGGCCGTAGACGTTGGAGAGCACCAGCGTGGTGTAGTCGATGCCGTGGAGCGCCTTGAAGGTGGCCAGGTAGGTCTCCGCGCTGAGCTTGGAGGCCGCGTACGGAGAGCGCGGGTCGGTCGCCGCGCCGCCGGGGACCGGGATGACCGCCGGCCTGCCGTAGACCGCGACCGAGGAGGCGAAGACGACCTTGCGGGTGCCACCGTGGTGGGCGGCCGTCAGGACCGACGCGGTGCCCTCGACGTTGAGCCTGGCGTCGTGTACCGGGTCGGCCACGCTCTTGCGCACGCTGATCTGCGCTGCGAGGTGGCAGACGACCTCGGGTCTCCACTCGGCCGCCAGGCCGATCAGGGCCGGGTCCCGGATGTCCATCACGTGCAGGGCGAACAGGGGGCTCTCCGCGGCGCGGACCAGGTTGCCGCGGTCGCCACCGGACAGGTCGTCCACCACCGCGACCTCGTGCCCGTCGGCCAGCAGCCGGTCAACGAGGGTGGATCCGATGAACCCCGCCCCACCGGTCACGAGTATGCGCATGAGCAACCCCCATCGTCGTGTGACTCCTCCGCTCCACGAGGGGAGTGGCTTCTCGGTTCCCTCGACCGAGAGAACCGACGGCCAGGCCATGACCGTTTCGAACCCAGGAACCATAACAGGGAAGCGGTTCACCTGCCGGGTGAACCCGGCAGCCTCTCGGCACACACGATGACCACGACCGTACGGAGGCTCCGGAGAGGTCAGTGGGCGAGTTCGGAGCGTACCTGGTCGATCCGGCTGAGCACCTTGGCCCGCAGGTCCTCCGAGACCTGGTCGCAGCCGCAGTGCTTGGCGACGAGTTGCTTGACGACCTGCTCCAGGCCGTACTCCTCCAGGCAGGGGTGGCACTCGTCCAGGTGCTGGCGGATGTCCGCGCAGTTGCGCTCGTCGAGCTCGCCGTCCAGGTAGGTGTAGACCTTGTCCAGGACCTCACGACAGTCGGTGTCGTGGTGCTCGCCACAGCTCATGCGATCACCTCACCCAGGGGTGTCGAGGCCACCGGGGCGGAATCGCCGTTCCTGTCTCGCTCGCTCACTTCGCACCTTCCGCGGGAACCAGGCCACGCTCGCGGGCGTAGTCCTCAAGTTGGGTCCGCAGCTGGCGACGGCCACGGTGCAGCCGCGACATCACGGTCCCGATGGGGGTCCCCATGATGTCCGCGATCTCCTTGTACGGGAAGCCCTCGACGTCGGCGAGATAGACCGCGATGCGGAACTCCTCGGGAAGCGCGGCCAGCGCCCGCTTCACGTCGGTGTCCGGGAGGTGCTCCAGCGCCTCGACCTCCGCCGACTTCAACCCCGCCGAAGTGTGCGACTCGGCCCTGGCCAGCTGCCAGTCCTCGATCTCCTCGGCGCCCGACTGCTTGGGCTCCCGCTGCTTCTTGCGGTAACTGTTGATGAAGGTGTTGGTCAGGATTCGGTAAAGCCACGCCTTGAGGTTCGTGCCTTGCTGGAACTGGTGAAAAGACGCGAACGCCTTGGCGAAGGTCTCCTGAAGAAGGTCCTCGGCGTCCGCGGGGTTGCGGGTCATCCGAAGTGCGGCAGAGTAGAGCTGGTCGAGATAGGGCATGACATCCCGCTCGAACCGTGTGCTCCGCTGCTCCAGAGTCTCCTCGTCTGTCGCAGGGACCGGACCCACCCCCTTAAGATCGCCGGAGTCCTGCTGACGCGGGACACCGTACTGAGCGGAGGATACCCGCTCACCGGGGATGGCCCGATCACCGGGGCGGGTGATGGGTTCGATCAAGGCGAGCATCTGCTTGCCAACCTCCGAAAGGATCGTGCGTTGTCCGCTTGCAACACGCTCGTCCAGTCATCTGTTCCCGCAAGATAGAAGGTGACGAACGACCCGGTACGGGGAAAAGAAGATACGTACCGGTAGGTAATCAAAGACCACCGGATCCTCCCGACGCCAGGAGCTGCTTGTGCTGCCCATCCCGGCCGAAGAGCTGAACGGCTCAGGTGCGCTCGGGCCGTACTGGACCTTTTATCACGCGGTCGTGGCCGAGCAACTGAGTCGATGGCTGCCGGAAACCCCCTCCACCGTCCTCGACATGTCCTGCGGCAACGGCCGCTGGGCCGTCCAGGCGGCGAAGGCGGGACACCGGGTGATCGAGATGGTCGACTTCCGCCGGCCCGCGGACGACCAACCGCTGCACGACATCTCCAGGGTCAGCCAGGTACGCGCCGACGACCTGCGCTTCCTGCCCGACTGCAGCGTGGACGCCGTGCTCGCCGAGGAACGGGCGATGTCCGTGGAGCTCATGGCCGAGTCCGCGATCGACGATGTCGTCAGGGTTCTGCGTCCCGGCGGCCGGACACTGGTCTGCGTCGACTCCCTGGTGCTGGGGATGGCGATCCTCGCCGAGCAGAACTACTGGGCCCACCTGCGCCAGACCGGCGAGGTCATGCTCGTGCCCTGGCCCGACGGCAGCATCACCCGCTGCTTCAGCAGCGCCCAGCTCCGCGAGCTGCTCACCGAGGCGGGCCTGGAGGTCGAGTGGGTACGGCCCCGCACGGTGCTGTCCCCCTCGACCGTCGACCATGTGCTCGCCTCCGACTCCCGGGCGCTCACCTGGCTGGTCAACACCGAACTGGACACCCACCCCGACGACGACGACACGGTGGGCATCCACTTGGTCGCCAGCGCGCGCCGGCCTGTTTGATTGCGACGCTGCGCGTCGCGGTGAGGCCGCTCTTACCCGGCTCCTTCCCTCGTCGACCGGAGCCGCTCGTACCTCGCGAGTTGCCAGCGACGCTAACGCGTCGCGGTTCGGCCGCTCTTATCCGGCTCCTTCCCTCGTCGACCGGAGCCGCTCGTACCTCGCGACCCCGCTCTCCTCAGTCCAGTCCCCGGCGCGGCCTCACGGCCCCGCTCTCCTCAGTCCAGTCCCCGGCGCGGCCTCATGGGGAGTCCCCCAAGGACAGAGCACAAGGCACGTCCACGGGGAGATTCCTGGTGCGGGAGGCCGGCGCGGCCTCACGGGGAGTCCTTCAAGGGAGGGCATGGGGCACGTCCCCAGGATGTTTTCTGGGTCGGGTGGACGGCGCGTCCCTTCGGGGAAGGATCACGGGCACGTCCCCTGGATGCTTCCGGAGGCGGGGTCAGCGTCGGCGTTCGCGTTTGGACTGGCACTGGAGGCAGCGGGCGGCCTCGGGGCGCGCCTCCAGCCTGCCCTCCGGAACGGGCGCGGCGCAGTCCGCACAGAGTCCGTAGCACCCCTCGTCCATCCGCCTGAGCGCCTCGATCACCGAACCCCGGTGCCGGGTGGCCCCTTCCAGCAGTGCCCGGTTGCGGTCGGAATCGGTCAGCTCGGAACCGGCGTCCGCCGGGGAGCGGTCCCCCGCGGCGGGTGAATCTCCGCGAAGGACTCCGATGGAACGGTCAAGTTCGGCGAGCATGTTCTTCAGACGCTCGCGCGCGGTCGCGACATCCACGAATCCGCACCTCCGGAAAACGGGGACGGCCTGTGAAGGGATCCCCGACTCTCCCGTCAGGCGCAAGGGGTGAGCTCTGGCGACGGTGATCTCGCCCACTTGTCGCGAGTCACCGCTTTCCTCAGCGGATGCCCACTTGCCGGAACTTTTACACCGGATCGACCAGCGTTTTAAGAAGAGCCGCCCTCCCGCTACCGCAGCGGCTCGACGAGCTCGGGGCTGTTGTTGCGCACCGAGTTGACCGCGGTGGAGACCGGATAGACCTCCAGCCCGGTGGAGCCCGCGGGGATCAGGAACTCCCGCGCGTCGGTCACTCCCGGGTCGAGCCACTCACCCCACCGGTCGCGCTCGATCAGCATCGGCATCCGGTCGTGTACCGCACCGGCCTCGTCCACGGCGTCGGTCGTGATGATCGTGCAGGTCACCAGCCAGGAGAGCGGGTCGTCTTCGGCCCGGCCCCGGTCCCGCCAGAACTCGTACAGTCCCGCCATGGCCAGCACGCCGCCGTCGGCGGGGCGGACGAAGTAGGGCTGCTTCTTCGGTCTGCCCTTGGCGTCCTTCTCGTCGAGCACGACCCACTCGAAGTAACCGTCGGCGGGCAGCAGGCACCTGCGCTCCGCGAACGCCTTACGGTAGGCGGGTTTCTCCGCCACCGTCTCCACCCGCGCGTTGATCATCTTTGAGCCGATGGAAGGGTCCTTGGCCCAGGCCGGGACCAGCCCCCAGCGGACCACGCGGAGCTGCCGGACCGGTCGGCCGTCCGGATCGGCCTTCGGCACCCGGTTCATCACCGCGTACACCGGTTTCGTGGGCGCGACGTTGTAGTCGGGCCTGAGTTCGTCGTCGGCCGCACCGTCAAACTCGACCTGGAACTCCTCCAGCAACTCGTGCTTGTCCCGCGTAGACGCGTATCTCCCGCACATATCTCCACTTTGCCACGCCACGGCACACCGGAAGCCCCACCGAGAAGTACCCAAGATCCCTCTCCTCAGAGACACCCCGTTCTCCCGCCCCAAGAATCACCCCGGGAACGTGCCTCATGCCTCCCCTTGGGGGA
>NZ_JBEOZN010000255.1:0-5015 GCF_040298085.1 Streptosporangium sp. NPDC001681
GGGGTCACCGTCATGTCGACGCCGGGCATCTTCCTGGAGTTCGCCAAGCAGGGCGGTCTCTCCCCGGACGGGCGGTGCAAGGCGTTCGCCGACGCGGCCGACGGCACGGGGTGGGCCGAGGGCGTGGGTGTGCTGGTGCTGGAACGGCTTTCCGACGCCCGGCGCAACGGCCATCAGGTGCTGGCGGTGGTGCGCGGGTCGGCGGTGAACTCCGACGGCGCGTCCAACGGGCTGACCGCGCCGAACGGCCTCGCGCAGCAGCGGGTCATCGAACAGGCTTTGGACGATGCCGGCCTACGCGCAGAAGACATCGATGCGGTCGAGGCGCATGGCACCGGAACCCGTCTGGGCGACCCGATCGAAGCCGAGGCCATCCTCGCGACCTATGGCCAGAACCGGAGCACACCACTTCTCCTGGGATCACTGAAATCCGTCATCGGCCATGCCCAGGCGGCGGCCGGCGTCGCCGGCGTGATCAAGATGGTGCTGGCGATGCAACAGCGGACCCTGCCGCGCACACTGCACATCGACGAGCCATCGTCCAGAGTGGATTGGAGAGGTGGTCAGGTCGAGTTGCTGACCAGCAGCCGACCGTGGCCGGACAGTGGTCGTCCGATGCGGGCGGGGGTGTCGTCGTTCGGGATCAGCGGCACCAACGCGCATGTGATCGTCGAGCAGGTGCCGGACCCCGTGTCCGAGCCGGGGCAGCCGTCCGATCCTCCCGCTTCGGAGGCTCCGGCCAAGCCCTCCGGGCCTGGTACGACGCCGGGTGCGGCGCCTGTCGTGGTGCCCTGGGTGGTCTCCGGTAAGAGCGAGGCCGCGCTCGGTGCCCAGATCGATCGGCTGACCTCCTTTGTGGCCGAGACCGGTGCGGATCCGGTCGATGTCGGCTATTCGCTGGTGGCGGCGCGCTCGGAGTTCGCTCATCGGGCGGTGCTGCTGGCCGCCGGCGGCGGTGTGACCGAGGCGGCACGTGGTGTCGCCGGGCCGCCGGGCGCGCTGGCGGTGGTGTTCGCGGGGCAGGGCGCGCAGCGGATCGGGATGGGCCGCGAGCTCGCCGCCCGGTTCCCGGTCTTCGCCCGCGCATTGGACGAGGTTTTCGCGCGGCTGGCGGTCGAGCTGGAGCGGTCACTGCTTGAGGTGATGTTCGGTGCGGATCCGGGGCTGCTGGACCGTACCGAGTTCGCTCAGCCGGCGCTTTTCGCGATCGAGGTGGCTTTGTTCCGGCTGGTGGAGTCGTGGGGTGTGACACCGGAGGTTCTGGTGGGGCACTCGATCGGCGAGATCGCCGCCGCGCATGTGGCCGGTGTGCTGTCGCTGGACGATGCCTGCGCGCTGGTCGCGGCCCGGGGCCGGCTGATGCAGCGCCTGCCCGAGGGCGGGGCGATGGTGTCGGTCCAGGCCGGGGAGGCGGAGGTCGAGCCGGTGCTGGAGGACGGGGTCGTCATCGCCGCGGTGAACGGGCCGTCGTCCGTCGTGATCGCCGGGGACGGGGACGCCGTCCTGCGAACCGCCGCGCGTTTCGGCAAGGCCACCCGGCTGCGGGTGAGTCACGCGTTCCACTCGCCGCTGATGGAGCCGATGCTGGCGGAGTTCCGGCAGATCGCCGAAGGGCTGACCTTCCACGAGCCGAGGACGCCGATCGTCTCCACCGTGACCGGCGAGGTGGTCGACGCCGCGTACCTGTGTTCGGCGGAGTACTGGGTGGACCATGTGGTGCGTCCGGTGCGTTTCGCCGCGGCGGTGCAAACTGCGGGCTCGGCGGGGGCCGGGGTGTTCCTGGAGCTGGGCCCGGACGGCGGGTTGTCGGCGCTCGTTCACCAGAACCTTTCGGTTCGCCAGGACTCGCACAAGCCGGCGGCTGCCTTTCCCGTTCTGCGTAAGGACCGCGGTGAGGAGGCGGCGGCGTTGGCCGCGGCCGCCCGGTTGTATGTGCGTGGTGTGCCGGTGCGGTGGCGGGAGCTGTTCCCGGTCGCTCGCCGGGTGGATCTGCCGACCTACGCGTTCCAACGGGTGCGCTACTGGCCCGAACTCTCGGTGGCCGCGGGCGATGTCACCTCCGCCGGGCTGGACCGGCCGCGGCACCCACTGCTCGGCGCGGTCACGGAGCTGCCCGACACCGGCGGGTTCCTGTTCACCGGTCTGGTCTCGACCGCGGCGCATCCGTGGCTGTCGGACCATGTGGTGGCCGGGCAGGTGCTGTTTCCCGGCACGGCCTTCGTCGAGCTGGCCCTGCGGGCCGGCGAGGAGGTCGGCTGCGGCCTGGTGGAGGAACTCACGCTCACCTCCCCGCTGGTGATACCCGAGCGGGGAGGTGTTCAGGTGCGGGTGGCGCTCGGCGCCGTCGACGACAGCGGCAGGCGGACGGTGGGGGTGTATTCCCGCCCGGAGGGTGAAGCGGACACGCCGTGGGCTCAGCACGCCACCGGTGTGCTCGCCTCCGCCGCGCCGACGAGCGTCCCTGACGCGGGGATGGAGGAGTGGCCGCGCGCGGACGCCGTCACGGTGGACCTCGACGGCTTCTACGACCGGCGGGCGGCGGTGGGTTTCTCCTACGGTCCGGCGTTTCGGGGGGTGCGCGCCGTCCGGCGTACCGAGCGGGAGGTGTTCGCCGAGGTCGCCCTGCCCGAAGACGTCGCCGCCGACGCGGGCTCCTACGGGTTGCATCCGGCCCTGCTCGACGCTGTGCTGCAGGTGGCATCGCTGGCCGGGCTCGACGAGGCGGAGGGCGGACTGCTGCCCTTCGCCTGGAGCGGGGTGTCGCTGCACGCGTCCGGCGCCTCGGCGCTGCGGGTCCGGATGAGCATGGCGGGCCCGGACGCGGTCACGCTGGTCGTGGCCGATGCCGGGGGCGTGGTGGCCTCGGTGCGCTCCCTGGCGTTCCGCGCTTCGCGGCCTGCGGCACGCACCGGCGGCGGGCCGCTGCTGCGGCTGGACTGGCCGCTCGCGGCGGCACCCGGGAACGGAGACGATCCGGCCAGGCGGTGGTCGGTGCTCGGCTCCGACGGGTGGGGTCTGGTCGCCGCCCTGCGCGAAGCCGGGCAGGTGGCGGACATCGCACATGAGATGGAGCCTGCCGCGGACGTGACCTTGGTACCGGTCCCGGTTCCCGCCGGGGACGACGTTCCGGCCGCGGTGCGGTCGGTGACCTCGGCGGTCCTGGCCCGGCTGCGGGAGGCCGGGCGCGACGAGCACGCCAACCGCCTGGTGGTCTTCGTGACTTCAGGCGCGGTGGCGGTGGCCACCGAAACCGTGGCCGACCCCGTCGCGGCGGCGGTATGGGGTCTGGTGCGTTCGGCGCAGCTGGAGTACCCGGGGCGGTTCGTCCTGCTGGACCTTGATCGCGATCGGGTGGATGCCGGTCGGGTGGACGGACGGATGCTGGTCGCGGCGCTGAATTCCGGCGAGCCGCAGTTGGCGGTGCGTGACGGGCTGCTGCGGGCGCCGCGCCTGGTCAGGGTCGACGACGACCACTCTCAGAGCGGGCCGGCTGCCGCCACCGTCTCGCCGGCACCGGGCACCGCCGGGGGTGTCGACGGTGCCGCATCGATGTGGAGTGCCGGCGGCACGGTGCTGGTCACCGGTGGTCTGGGTGGGCTGGGCGCGCTGGTCGCGCGTCATCTGGTGGCCGAGCATGGTGTGTGTCACCTGGCTCTGGTGGGGCGTCGTGGCCTGGATACCGAGGGCGCGGCGGAGCTGGTGTCGGAGCTGAGGACCCTGGGTGCCGAGGTCATGGTCGTGGCTTGCGATGTGTCCGATCGTGAGTCCTTGGCCGAAGTGATCGCTGCGATCCCGCCAGAGCACCCGCTCACCGGGGTGGTACACGCCGCGGGTGTGCTCGATGACGGCCCGATCGACGCTTTGACGCCCGAGCGGATCGACGCCGTGCTGCGGCCGAAGGCGGACGGCGCCTGGCACCTGCACGAGCTCACCCGCGACCTCGGCCTGACCGCGTTCGTGGTGTTCTCCTCGGTGACCGCGGCGCTCGGCAACGGCGGCCAGGCGAGCTACACCGCGGCGAACGCCTTCCTGGACGCTTTGGTGCGGCAGCGCGCCGCTCAGGGGCTGGCGGGCCTGTCGATCGGGTGGGGGCCCTGGCAGCAGGACACCGGGATGACCAGTGCCCTCACCGAGACCGACATGCGGCGCATGGCTCGGGCCGGGCTGCTGCCCCTGGCCGCCGAGCAGGGACTCGCCTTCTTCGACGCCGCGATGGTGAGCGGTGAACCGGTGGTGGTGGCGGCGCGGCTGGATCGGGCCGCGCTGCGGGCGCGAAGCAGTGTCCCGGCGGTCTTCCGCGCGTTGGTGCCCGCTCCCATGCGGCAGGCGGCTGTCACGCCTGCCGCCTTCGCCGCCCTGGGCGGGCTGTCGGGACGGGCGCTCGGCGAGGCGGTGTCCCAGATGGTGCTCGGGCAGGTGGCCGCCGTACTGGGGCACGCCTCGGCGAGCGCGATCTCGCCGGACCTGACCTTCCAGGACCTCGGTCTTGACTCCCTCACCTCGGTGGAGCTGCGTAACCGGCTGATCGAGGCGACCGGGATGCGCCTGGCGGCCACACTGGTGTTCGATCAGCCCACCCCCGCGGCGGTGGCCCGTTTCATCCGCGAGCGACTTGAGGGCACGGACGCCGCGGCGCCTGTGCAGGTCGCGGCCCCGGTCGCCGGGGATCCGATCGTCATCGTCGGCATGGCCTGCCGGTATCCGGGCGGCGTCACCTCACCGGAGCAGTTGTGGGAGCTGGTCGCTGAGGGTAAGGACGCCATCTCCGGTTTCCCGGCCGACCGTGGCTGGGAGGTCGCGGACACCTCTTTCGCCCGTGCGGGCGGCTTCCTGTACGACGCGGCGGAATTCGATGCTGAGTTCTTCGGGATCTCGCCGCGCGAGGCGCTGGCGACCGACGTCCAGCAGCGGCTGCTGCTGGAGACCTCCTGGGAGGCCGTCGAACGGGCGGGCATCGACCCGCTCACCCTCAAGGGCAGCCCGACCGGCGTCTTCGCCGGGATGATGTACCACGA
>NZ_JBEOZN010000256.1:0-4934 GCF_040298085.1 Streptosporangium sp. NPDC001681
GTGCGGTGGCCCGATATCGGGCCACCGCACCACCGGTTCCATAATGGTCAATCGATCGATTGATTGATACTCTTCCTCCAGGCCGCCCCGGCCACGAAATCAAGGCATGAAAGCAGAGTTCATAAAGGTGTGGCGGCGAGGGATCACCCTCATCGCCAACCAATCGATTGGGCTCCTCGTCATGCTGATCCGCAAAGGCCTCCGTATGAGAATCATCGACGCGCGGGTCCGGCTCCCCCAGCACCTGCGTGAGACCGCGACCTACAACGCCCCCTTTCGGCAGACCGAGCAGTACGACCGCGTGCTGGGACTGACCGGCAAGATGAACGAAGGCACGCTGCCCGACCTGCTGGCCGCCATGGACGCGGAAGGCATCGACCGGGCGGTCATGCACGCCGAGTCCGAGGGCGGCGAGTCCGCGGAGGCGCTGAACGAGGCGCTGGTCAAGGTGGTCGCCGAGCATCCCGGCCGCTTCTCGGGCATCGGCACCGTGGACCTGTACCCGCCCCGGCCGACACGGGCGGCCAGGCAGGTCGCCGCCGCGGCCGCCCAGGGGCTGCTCGGCGTGGCCGTGCAGCCCGCCTTCTTCGGCCTGGACATCGACGACCGCGCCCTCTACCCGATGTACTCGCGCGCCGAGGAACTCGGCCTGGTCGTCGCGGTGCACACCGGCATCACCTACTCGCGGATGCATCCCATCAGGCACGAGCGTCCCGAGTTGCTGGACCAGGTGGCCTGTGACTTCCCCGATCTGCGGCTCATCGCCTGCCACGCGGGATGGCCGTGGGCCACCGAGTTCTGCGCCGTGGCGCGCCGGCACCCCACGGTCTACCTGGAGTTCGGTGGGCTGGCCCCGAAGTACGTGTCCCGTCCGGGCACCGGCTGGGACACCATGTTCGGCATGATGTCCACGGTGCTGCGCGATCAGGTTCTCTATGGCAGCGACTGGCCGGTGATGGAGCCCTCCCGCGCGCTCGCCGAATGGCGTGAGTCCGGCCTGCCCGAGCCCGCGCTGGAGGCGCTGTTCGCGGGCAACGCGGCCCGGCTGTTCGGTCTGGAACGGTCGCTCTGCGAGCGGTCATGACCCTCACCCTGCTGCTTGACGAGCGGGCCCGGCGGCACCCGGCCAAGGTGTTCCTGCGCACCCGTGAGGGCGACCTCAGCTACGCCGAGTTCCACGAGCGGTCCCGCGCGCTCTCCGCGGGCCTCGCGGCGCTCGGGGTGCGGCCGGGCGAGCCGGTCGCCGTACTGATGCGCAACAGTGCCGACGCGGTGCTGACCTGGTTCGCGGTCGCCCGCCTGGGTGCGGTGCACGTGCCGGTCAACACCTCGCTGATCGGTTCCGGCCTGGCCCATGCCTTCCAGGTGACCCGGGCGCGCGTCGCGGTGGTCGACGCGGAACTGCTGCCCGCCCTGGCCGCGCTGCCGCACGAGCCGTCCGGTCTGGAGGCGATCCTGGTGCGCGGCGCCGGAGACGCCCTTCCCGCCTGGCACGGCACGGCGCGCGTCGCCCGCTTCGAGCGGGCGGCACTACCCGGCGTGGCCGTGGCGCCGGCGGAGACCGGCGTGCTCGCACCGGCGATGATGCTGTTCACCTCGGGGACCACCGGCCCTTCCAAGGCGTGCGTGCTCTCCAACCGCTACCTCGTGCGGCAGGGCGAGCTGCACGCGGAGAACCTCCGACTGACCGCCGAGGACGTCCTGTACTGCCCGTTCCCGCTGTTCCACATCGACGCCGCCACACTGACCGTCGTGGCGGCCCTGTCGGTCGGGGCCGTCGCGGCGATCGGCGCCGGGTTCAGCGCGTCGGGGTTCTGGGACGAGGTCCGCCGCTTCGACGCCACGGTCTTCAACTTCATGGGCGCGACCCTGACCATCCTGTGGAAGCGCCCACCTCGGCCGGACGACCGGGCGCACCGGGTCCGCCTGGCGTGGGGCGTGCCGATGCCCGCCTGGCGGGACGGGTGGGAGCAGCGGTTCGGATTCCCGCTGTTGGAGGTGTACGGGCTCACCGACGGCGGCGTGCCCGTCTACGAGCCGCTCGACGCCCCCCGGCGCCCCGGGTCGTGCGGTCGCGTCATCTCGCAGTACGAACTCGCCATCGGCGGGGAAGACGGCTCGCCACTGCCGCCGGGTGAGATCGGGGAGATCCTGATCCGCCCCCGCGAGCCCGGCCTCGTCATGAACTCCTACCACGGGATGCCCGAGGCCACCGCCGCCGCCTTCCACGGCGAGTGGCTGCGCACCGGCGACCTCGGCCGCCTCGACGAGGACGGCCACCTTTACTTCTGCGGCCGTGCCAAGGACGGGATCCGCCGCCGGGGCGAGAACATCTCCGCCTACGAGGTCGAGCAGGTCGTGGAGGGACATCCGAGTGTGCTGGAGGCCGCGGCCGTCGGCGTGCCCAGCGAGCTGACCGAGGAGGATCTGAAGGTCTGCGTCGTGCTGCGCCCCGGCGCGAGCCTCACCGCCGAGGAACTCACCGAGCACTGCGCCCGCCACGCCGCGCCGCACATGGTCCCCCGGTACGTCGAGTTCCTCGACCTGCTGCCGAAGACGCCGACCCAGAAGGTGGAGAAGTTCCAGCTCAGGCAGGCCGGGATAACCCCGGCCACCTGGGACCGGGAGGCCGCGCGTGCGGAGTCGTCCACGCACCGGTAACCGGCCGGCCCCCGCGCGCCCGACGAAGGACGCGCGGGGAGGCCGTGACAGCGGGTACGTAGTCTTCGGCCGCCCCTGAACCTCCGGCGCGAGGTCCGTGCATCTGATGGTGGAACGGCACGAATGATCCCTTCCACCCGTGGGAAAGGGGCGGTGATCTCGATGAACGGACGACGGCCCCTGACCGCCACCTTGCCGGTCTCCGCCACACCGATCGCCGGGGACGCGCGGTGCGATGAGCCGCCGTCGTAACAGCGGAGACAGTGACGGACCGCCGCACCCGGCCGGCTTACGTTTTCCGGCGATTCGCCGACCGCCGACTCATGCGCGCGGTTTCCCCGTTTCGGTGGACGGACCCGGCACGAACTCGCATCCCGGCATGGCCGACACCGGGTGGACGGGGGCATCAACGTGCTCGGCTCCGACGAACCCCCACCCCGACCAGCTTTCCTTTCCCGGCTCCGAGCGGTCCCCTCGGGTGTAGTACCAGATGTTCCCGCCGTCGCTCTGGACCCGTCCGAAGGCCCAGCAGACGAACCAGCTCTTCGGGGTGTCCAGGATCGCTATCTTCTCGGTCGTATCCACGGTGAGGTACAGCGGGGCCTCGGGCCGGTTGGCGCACACGAAATCCGTGCTCCATACGTGGCCGCCCTGCCTGGCGTCGACGTGCCTGACACCCCGGCGGATGGTGCAGGAGTGCGCGCCGACGGTCATCGAGGCGACCGACGCCTGCTCCGCGGTCTTCGCGCCCTCCTCCAGGTCGCTCTCGGAGGGCCACACCAGGAGCATGGTCAGGGACAGGACGGCGAGGACGGTCAGGACGACCTGTACGGGCCGCGTGCGACTTCCGCCTCCACGGAGGATCGTCGGGCGCCCACGCGCGCCGATCACCGGTGGCGGGTCCTCCGGCTCCGCGGGGGCCAGCCGGCTCCGCACCGCGTCGCGCTCCTCCCGCTCCGGCTCTCCCCGCTCCTGGCCCTGCCTGGCCACTCTGGACTCCGCCTCGGTCGTCTGGGCGCGTACCCATCGCCGATGCAGCTCGATGAGCTCCTGCCGGTTCGCCCGGCACTCCTTGGCGAACTGTTCCAGAACGGTGAAGCGCGGCGGTACACCGTCTCCCGAGCAGTAGCGGTGGAGCGCGGACTTGCTGATACCGAGCCGCTTGGCGAGCGCATCGTAGCTCCGGCCGGTCTTGGTCTTCAACTCGCGTAGATATGAGGCTAGATCCTCAACAGCGGACGGTTCCGACATCTTCGCTCCCCAAGCCCGGATCCCCCGAGTTTGACGCCCGCAGGCTAACAGGAACGACCACTCGTTGTCCCGTACGTCACCTCCATCCCATCCCTATCCCACGGCGCCCGGGATTCCGCTGGTCAGCATGCCCCCATGTCCCATTCTCCCGTCCTGTCCCATATTCGTTGTCGCCAGGCGGCGGGCCGGTCACGGTGATGACCAGCAACCACGCCGAGATCACCACCTCGGCTCGACCGGCTCCGGCCCCACGGGCCGGAGCCTGACTCGTCAGGGGGACACATAACTATGAATCCACTCGTTTCCATCGATCCGCAACGGCCCAGAACATCCCGTCCGGCCCGGCTGAGGGTGGCGATGGCGGCCGCGCTGATCGTGCTCGCCGGCGGCACGGCGAACCCGCCGGCACACGCCGCCGCGGCCCCGGCCTTCCAGACCCCCTTCCCCTGCGGAATGGCGGTCGACCTGACCACCGGCCCCACTCACGACCGCGCGCGAGGCAAACTCCTCGACATGTACCGCGCTCCCTGGAACAACAGCCAGATCCAGTCGGGCACGCCGATCATGGCCGCGGCCGGGGGGGTGGTCACCGCGTCGCGTTTCGAGTCGGGCGCAGGTCACCTGGTCAAGATCAACCATGGTGACAACTACTACACCTTCTATATGCATCTGAAGACCAGGAACGTCACGGTAGGCCAGCAGGTGGCCGCCGGACAGCAGATCGGCGAACTGGGCAACAGCGGGGAGAACTCCGGCGGCGCGTTCCACCTGCACTACGAGGTGTTCCGCGACACCAACGGCGACGGCAGCGGCGCGGTCTCCGAGCTGATCTATCCGACTTTCAACGGGGTCGAGTATCACCTCAGCGAGGGCGGGAACCCCTACAGGACCACGGTCACGAGCCGCAACTGCGGCGCCGCCCCCAATCTCGGGGTTCTGGACTTCTATCTGTCAGACAGCCTGGCCTCCGGCGCCCACACCCGGCCCGTCATCTCCTACGGCGACAGCCCGATGATCCCGAT
>NZ_JBEOZN010000257.1:0-4764 GCF_040298085.1 Streptosporangium sp. NPDC001681
ACCGGGGGTTCATTTTTTTTAAACAAATGTCTGACAGGGCGTTGTTTTCGCGGGCGTGGGGCCGCCCGCCCCGCTAACGCCCCTTTTTTGAGAGATCTCTCACAGGGGCCTTTCGCGTGCCGGCGGACCGTACTGCCAGGGTCCGGCTAGTAGATCGGGCGCGAGGAGGAGCGCAGCCGCTCCAGGGCCTCGGCCAGGATCTGTGCGCCGTCCTTGTCGCTGCGACGTTCCTTCACATACGCGAGATGCGTCTTGTAAGGCTCGTTACGCGGCGGCGCGGGCGGGTTGGCCTCGTCCTGACCTGCGGGGAGACCACACCGGGGGCAGTCCCAGAACTCGGGAACGGCCGCGTCGCTGGCGAAACTGGGGCGCGTCTCATGCATGTTCGCGCACCAGAAAGGGACCCGCACACGGGGGGCCGCCTCGCCACGCTCCGCCTCCCCCATCGGGCCGGCACCGACACGGCTGCCACGGATCGCGTTGCCACTACCCACGGATGAACTCCTTGCTCGATGGCCCCGCCGCTTGGGGATGCGGGGACTGAACCACTGTCACGCCTGTCAAAGCCGGGTCAGGGCCTCAGGAGCAGGCCCAGCGCGATGATGCAGACGAACCAGACCACACCGGTGATGACGGTGAGCCTGTCAAGGTTGCGCTCCACCACGGAGGAGCCTCCGAACGACGACGAGAAACCGCCACCGAACAGATCCGAGAGACCACCGCCCTTGCCCTTGTGGAGCAGGACGAGCAGCATCATCAGCAAGCTCGACAGGATGAGGGCGATGGAGATTCCGATTGTCACCGTTGACCTGTTCCCTATGTGCGCGTGTCCCGCGTCCGGGCACGACCCTTGTGTACGCCAGAGGCGTGACGATTCAAACCTGCTCTAAGAGGGTATGACGTGCTGTCAAATCGCACCCCCCAAATGGACCAGTCAACTCGACAATTCGCCAAGACGGCAAATTTTGACGAATTCCCCGGCATCGAGGCTCGCGCCACCGACCAGGGCACCGTCGACATCGGGCTGTGCCATGATGCCCGCGATGTTGTCAGACTTGACCGACCCACCGTAAAGGATACGGACACCTGCGGCCACATCGGTGTCGTACAGCTCGGCGAGTCGCTCCCGGAGGGCCCCGCAGACCTCCTGCGCGTCGTCGGGGGTGGCCACCTCGCCGGTGCCGATCGCCCAAACGGGCTCGTAGGCGAGCACGATTGAGGCGACCTGCTCGGCGGTGACCTTGCGAAGCGCCCCTTCGAGCTGCGCGAGGCTGTAGGCCACCTGGCCGCCCGCCTGGCGCACCGGCAGCCCCTCCCCCACACACAGGATGGGGGTGAGCGAGTGCCGGTAGGCCGCCTGCACCTTGGCGTTGACGACGTCGTCGTCCTCGTGGTGGTACTGGCGGCGCTCGGAGTGCCCGATCGTGGCGAAGGTGCAGCCGAGCTTGGCGAGCATGGCCCCGGAGATCTCACCGGTGTAGGCGCCGCCGTCGTGCTGCGACAGGTCCTGGGCACCGTAGAGGATCCGCAACTTGTCACCGTCCACCAGGGTCTGCACGCTGCGCAGATCGGTGAAGGGCGGCAGCACGGCCACGTCGGCCCGGTCGAAGTCCTTGTCGCCCAGCGCGAAGGCGAGCTTCTGGGTGTGGGCGATGGCCTCAAGGTGGTTGAGGTTCATCTTCCAGTTGCCGGCTATGAGCGGCTTGCGAGCGGTGCTCATTTGACCTCTACCTCTCCAGCGCCACAAGTCCGGGGAGGGTCTTGCCCTCCAGGTATTCCAGGCTGGCCCCGCCACCGGTGGAGATGTGCGAGAACCCGTCCTCGGGCAGGCCGAGTCTGCGCACGGCGGCGGCCGAGTCTCCCCCGCCGACGACCGTGAAGGCCTTCGAGCCGATCAACGCCTCGGCGACCGCGCGGGTTCCGCCGGAGAACGCCTCGAACTCGAAGACGCCCATCGGGCCGTTCCAGAACACGGTCTCGGCGTCGGCCAGCTTGCTCGCGAACAGCTCGCGGGTGCGCGGGCCGATGTCGAGGCCCTGGCGGTCGGCCGGGATCGCGGTGGCGTCGACCACCTCGTACTCGGCGTCCTCGGCGAACTCGGTGGCCGCCAGCACGTCGACCGGCAGGACGAGCTGCACACCGCGCTTGGCCGCCTCGTCCAGGAAGCCCCGCACCTGGTCGAGCTGGTCCTCCTGGAGCAGCGACCCGCCCACCTCGTACCCCTGTGCCTTCAGGAAGGTGTAGGCCATGCCGCCGCCGATGAGGAGCCTGTCGACCTTGGTGAGCAGGTTGCCGATGACCCCGAGCTTGTCGGAGACCTTCGCGCCGCCCAGCACCACGACGTACGGCCGTTCGGTGGTCTCGGTCAGCCTTTTGAGCACCTCGACCTCGGCCAGGACCAGCCGGCCCGCGGCGTGCGGCAGCAGGGCGGGCACGTCGTAGACGCTGGCGTGCTTGCGGTGCACCGCGCCGAAGCCGTCGCCCACGTAGAGGTCGGCGAGAGCGGCCAGCCCGGCCGCGAACTCGGCCCGCTCGGCGTCGTCCTTGGACTCCTCGCCGGGCTCGAAGCGCAGGTTCTCCAGCAGGGCCACCTGGCCGTCCTGAAGCGCCTCCACGACCTCCTGGGCCGACTTCCCGACCACGTCGGTCGCGAAGGCGACGTCCGTGCCCAGGAGCTCACCCAGCCGCTTGGCGACGGGGGCCAGGGAGTATTCCGGGTTCGGCTTGCCCTTGGGGCGCCCCAGGTGCGCGACGACGATCACGCGGGCGCCCCTGCGGGCGAGTTCCTCGATCGTCGGCACCGAGGCGCGGATGCGGCCGTCGTCGGTGATGACGTCCCCCTCCAGGGGGACGTTGAGGTCGGCGCGTACCAGGACGCGCCGACCGTCCACGTCGAACTCGGAGATGTCCTTCATCAGAGGTCGGCGCCGACCAGCTCGATGAGGTCGGCGAGACGGTTGGAGTAGCCCCACTCGTTGTCGTACCAGCCGACGACCTTGACCTGGTTGCCGATCACCTTGGTGAGGGCGGAGTCGAAGATGCAGGACGAGGGGTCGGTGACGATGTCGGAGGAGACGATCGGGTCCTCGGTGTAGGTGAGGTAGCCCTTGAGCTCGCCCTCGGCCGCGGCCTTGAGTGCGGCGTTGACCTCCTCGACCGTGGTCTCGCGGCCGACCTCGACGGTGAGGTCGGTGGCCGAGCCGGTGGGGATCGGCACCCGCAGCGCGTAACCGTCGAGCTTGCCCTTGAGCTCGGGCAGCACCAGGCCGATGGCCTTGGCCGCACCGGTCGAGGTCGGCACGATGTTGATCGCGGCGGCGCGGGCGCGGCGCAGGTCGCTGTGCGGGGCGTCCTGCAGGTTCTGGTCCTGCGTGTAGGCGTGGATGGTGGTCATCAGACCCTTCTCGATACCGAAGGTGTCGTTGAGGACCTTGGCCATCGGCGCCAGGCAGTTGGTGGTGCAGGAGGCGTTGGAGATGACCGTGTGCTTGGCCGGGTCGTACTTGTCGTGGTTGACGCCCATCACGACGGTGACGTCCTCGTTCTTGGCCGGAGCCGAGATGATGACCTTCTTGGCGCCGTTCTCGGCGTGCACTCGGGCCTTGTTCGCGTCGGTGAAGAAGCCGGTCGACTCCACCACGACGTCCACACCCAGGTCACCCCAGGGCAGCTTGGCGGGGTCGCGCTCGGCGAAGGCCTTGATGGTCTTGCCGTCGACGATGATCTCGTCGGCGGTGCTCTTCACCTCGTACGGCAGGCGGCCAAGAATGCTGTCGTACTTCAGCAGGTGGGCGAGCGTGGCGTTGTCGGTCAGGTCGTTGACCGCCACGATCTCGATGTCCTTGCCGCTGGCAGCGACCGCGCGCCAGAAGTTGCGGCCGATGCGGCCGAATCCATTGACGCCTACGCGGATGGTCACGATGCCGATCTCCTCGTACGTCGATGCGCCAGTCGTGAGGACCGGCGACTTGGGGCGGGCTGAAACCTCAACCACGAACCTTATCGGACCTAAATTGGTGTAGACCACTGGAGGGGGGAGGTCCGTTATCCCTTAACCCATGAACAGGTATCGCCCCATTCAAGTAGAGTGCCCGACCCGTCACCGGAAATCCCTTAGACCTCACGAGGAGCTGTCATGACGGATAACGATCCACATCTGGCAAACGGGCTTCTACCAGGTATTTTTACCGGTCTCGGCGCCACCGTGGTCGGCGCCGCGGCCTACGGCGCGCTCATCGGCTTCAGCGGGTACGAGATCGGCTTCGCCGCCATCGGCGTCGGTCTCCTCGTCGGCCTCGCCATGATGGCGGTCAGGCCGACGAGCCCGGTGCTGCCGCCGCTGGCCGCCCTCTTCTCCCTGATCGGCGCCGCGCTCGGCCAGGTCGCCGGATACGTGATCATCTGGGTACGTGCCTCCGGCGACGACTACGGCTCGGCGCTGACCCAGGTTCTCAACACCTTCCCCGAGGATCTCAGGCGCGATCCCAAGTCACTGCTGTTCTGGGCGATCGCCGCCTACGCGGGCTTCGGCTTCGTGAGCAGAAGAGTCAAGGCCGCCCGCGAAGCCCACGCCGCCTCGTCCGTCCCGCAGCCGGACGAGGCCGACCAGGTGGACTACTTCGCTCCCAGGAAGCAGTCCTGAGCGGGCCTTGACGGCACGTACCGGAGCCGGCGGCGGAAAGCCGCTGTTCGACGAATACCTGCGGTTCAACGACGACCTGATCTCGTACGAGGACTACATGAGCACTTTCGTCGGCCCGACGA
>NZ_JBEOZN010000258.1:0-4762 GCF_040298085.1 Streptosporangium sp. NPDC001681
GTCCGAGTGCGCGGAGGTCCGCAGACGTGGGTCTGGATGTGGTCCTTGAGCTTCTGCGACCGCTCGTTCGCGCCGTAGCGCTCCCGCATCGCGACCGCCCAGATCCGCCGCGCGACCCGGCCGAGCACGCTGTACTCGGGATCCATGCCGTTGGAGAAGAAGAACGACAGGTTGGGCGCGAAGTCGTCGATGTTCATGCCCCGGGCCAGATAGGACTCCACGTAGGTGAAGCCGTTGGTCAGCGTGAAGGCGAGCTGGCTGATGGGGTTGGCCCCGGCCTCGGCGATGTGGTAGCCGGAGATCGACACCGAGTAGAAGTTGCGCACCCCGTTGTGGATTAACCACTCCTGGATGTCGCCCATCATCCGGAGCGAGAACTCGGTGGAGAAGATGCAGGTGTTCTGACCCTGGTCCTCCTTGAGGATGTCGGCCTGCACGGTGCCGCGCACGGTGGCCAGTGTCCGGGCGCGCAGCTTGGCCGCCTCCTCGGGCGAGGGCTCGCGGCCGTGCGAGTCGCGGTGGCGATCGAGCGCCTGGTCGATGGCGGTGTTGAGGAAGAAGGCCAGGATCGTGGGGGCGGGGCCGTTGATGGTCATGGACACCGACGTGGCCGGTGCGGACAGGTCGAACCCGTCGTAGAGCGCCTTCATGTCGTCCAGGGTCGCGATCGACACGCCGGAGGTGCCGACCTTGCCGTAGACGTCGGGGCTCTGGCCGGGGTCGCGGCCGTACAGGGTGACCGAGTCGAACGCGGTGGACAGCCGGGTGGCCTCGCTGTCGGCCGACAGCAGTTTGAAGCGCCGGTTGGTGCGGAAGGCGTCCCCCTCGCCGGCGAACATCCGGGCCGGGTCCTCACCCTCGCGCTTGAACGGGAAGACCCCGGCCGTGAACGGGAAACGGCCGGGCAGGTTCTCGCTCCGCAGGAAGCGCAGCAGTTCCCCGTGGTCGGTGTAGCGCGGCAGCGCCACCCGTGGAATCGTGCTGCCCGAGAGCGACTCGCGGGTGAGCCGGGTGCGCGACTCCCGGTCGCGGACCCGCACCACCTGCTCCTGGCCTGAGTATGCCTCGACGACCGCCGGCCAGCCGTCGATGAGCTCCGCGTTCGCCGGTGCGAGGTCGGCTCTGGCCTGGTCGGCCAGCTCGGCGACGGCCGCGGCGGGCGATCCGGTGAGCTCGGCCGCCACCTCGGTCAGCCGCTGCAGGCGCCGGGCGGCCTCGATCTGCCGGGCGGTCTCGGTGTGGTAGCCACGCACGGTCTCGGCGATCTCGGAGAGGTAGCGGATCCTGCCGGGTGGGACGATCTGGGCCGCGCCGGTGGACGCGCGGCCGCTCACCTCGGGCAGGACGCCGGGCTGGAGCGGCAGGCCGCCTTGGGCCAGCAGGCCGCTCAGCTGCTGGTACAGGGCGGTGACACCGTCGTCGTTGAAGGTGGCCGCGCTGGTACCGAACACCGGCATGTCCTCGGGCCGGGCGCCGAAAGCCTCCCGGTTGCGGATCAGTTGCCGTGACACGTCGCGCAGCGCGTCGGCCGCACCACGCCGTTCGAACTTGTTGATCGCCACCACGTCGGCGAAGTCCAGCATGTCGATCTTCTCAAGTTGGGACGCCGCGCCGAACTCGGGCGTCATCACATACAGCGCGACGTCGACGAGAGGGACGATCGCGGCGTCGCCCTGGCCGATGCCCGGAGTCTCCAGGATCACCAGGTCGTATCCGGCGGCCTTGCACGCCTCGATCACCGCGCCGATGTTCTCGGGCAGCTCGCGGGCGCCCCGGGTGGCCAGGGACCGGAAGAAGACGCGGTCGCCGTCCAGGGTGTTCATCCGGATCCGGTCGCCCAGCAGCGCGCCGCCGCCACGGCGCCGGGTCGGATCCACCGCCAGCACGGCCACCCGGAGTTTGTCCTGCTGGTCGGTGCGGAACCGGCGTACCAGCTCGTCGGTGAGGGAGGACTTGCCAGACCCGCCGGTGCCGGTGATGCCGAGCACCGGCACCCGGCGACCGGCGGCCGCGTCCGCCAGTACCCGCCGGTCGGCCTCCGGCAGTGTCCCGCCCTGCAGGCAGGTGATCACGCGCGCCAGCGCCGTCCGCTCACCCGCCAGCACGCTCTCGACCGGCGCCGGCCGCGCGGCGAGATCGACGTCCGACTCACGGATGAGCCGATTGATCATTCCCGGCAGGCCGAACCGCTGGCCGTCCTCGGGGGAGAAGATCCGCACCCCCGACTCGGCCAGCCGGGCGATCTCCTCCGGCACGATGACGCCACCGCCGCCGCCGAAGATCTGGACATGTCCCAGCCCTGCCTGCCCGAGCGCCGAGGCGAGATATTCGAAGTACTCGATGTGCCCGCCCTGGTAGGAGCTGACCGCCACTCCCTGGGCATCCTCCTCCATGACCGCGTCGACCACTTCCCGCACCGAGCGGTTGTGGCCCAGGTGGATCACTTCGGCTCCCTGCGCCTGCAGGATCCGCCGCATGATGTTGATCGCCGCGTCATGCCCGTCGAACAGCGCGGCGGCGGTGACGAAACGCACCGGGTGGGTGGGAACGTGCAGCGAGCCGTTGGCGCGGGAGTGGTCGTCGGAGCGTGGCACCGGACTCTCCTGGAGGGTAATAAATCCTTGGACATCAAATATTTTGGCATTAAAGTACATAGGTGATCGGGATCCGGTCAAGTACCGTGAGCCGGTGCCTAGTTCACCCTCTTTCGACTCCATCGCCGAAGCTCACCGGCAGTGGAACGCCCGCTGGCCGGAGCATGCCGACCACATGGCCACCGTCACCTCCGTCATGCGGGTGCAGCAACTGCTGCTGAGCCGGATCGAGGAGACCCTCAAGCCGTACGGCCTGACCTTCGCCGCCTACGAGGCGCTGCAACTGCTGGCATTCGCGCGGGGGGCGCTGCCGATGGGAAAGATGGGGGAGCGGCTGATGGTGCATCCCGCCTCCGTGACCAACGTCGTCACCCGCCTGGAGCAGCGCGGGCTCGTGGAACGGCGCGTCTCCCCCGACGACCGGCGCGTGGTCCTGGCCAGGATCACCTCCGCCGGGCAGACCCTGGCATGGCAGGCGACCGAGGCGCTCAACGAGAGCTCGTTCGGCCTGGCCGACCTCACCCGCGCCCAGGCCGTCGAGACCACCGCCCACCTCCGTGACATCCGCGCCGCCCTGGGCGACGTTCATCGGCCCGGCCAGGCCGGGCCGAGCCCGCGCGACCTCCCCGTGCACCCGTAGCCGGGGGCGTGCTCATCAGGGCCATCCTGGAGCGCGCGATGCCGACGCGTCCCTGGGGGAGCTCGGCCTCCCCGGCCCCGGCCCCGGCTCCGGCGGTTCAGCGGGTGGGGGGAACGAACTCGGGCTGGTCGAGCAGGCGCAGCCAGCTGCCGTCGGGCTGGCGCCGGACGACCTGTGCGCGGGCGCCGCTCCCGTCCTTCGGCGGGGTCGAGGTGAGGGCGATGTCGTCGCTGATCAGCGTCGGCAGCGGTTGTTCCTGCTCGAAGCGGGGACGGCCGGCCAGCACCTTCTCCCACAGCGCGCGGATCGCCTCCCGGCCCACCGTCTGGCCGCCGGGCGGGTAGGCCATCACCGCGCCCTCCTCGTAGAGCTCGGCCACTCCGGCCGCGTCACCGGCATTGGACCGTTCGACGAACAGGCGGGTGATGTCTTCGGGCCGCATGGCCTTCTCGTACTCCGGCATGGATTCCTCCTGATGTTGGATCTCGGTACCCACCAGCGTGGTCGCTCACCGATCAGAAGTCCAACAGATGAATCTGCTAGAAACTAGAAGTTTCAGCTATGGAACTTGGCTCCGGCGGCACAGTCGTTTCAAGACCGTCAGCGGCCGAGGACACCCTTCCCGCTCTGCGTCTCGTCGGCATTGGGGTGCTGCGAGGGTTCCGGACAGACAGCCCATCAGTGATGCACTAGATGTTCCCGGGCGTGGCGTCGATGAGATCCCCGCAGGCGAGCCGGTGGAGACGGCCCTGCTTCACCCTCGATACAGCCGGTCGGCTCCTGTGCGGCCGGTGTGAGGGCTGCGGGAAGTCCTGGGGATCATCCGGCACGCCCGCTTCTGCGCAAGTAGTTGCATGGCTAGAGTTGTTGCATATTATTTGCAGGAGCAAGTCAGAGGAGAGAAGCGATGGGTGAGTACACCCTTCCCGATATGCCCTACGACTACGCGGCCCTGGAGCCCGCGATCACCGGGGAGATCCTGGAGCTGCACCACTCCAAGCACCACGCCGCCTACGTCAAGGGCGCCAACGACACCCTGGAGAAGCTGGCCGAGGCCCGCGACAAGAGCGAGTTCGGCGGGCTGGTCGGCCTGGAGAAGACCTTCGCCTTCAACCTGTCCGGGCACGTACTGCACTCGATCTTCTGGCAGAACCTCTCACCCGACGGCGGCGGCCGCCCCGACGGGGAACTGGCCGCGGCCATCGACGAGCACTTCGGCTCTTTCGAGGCCTTCAAAAAGCAGCTCACCACCGCCACCGCGGGCGTGCAGGGCTCCGGCTGGGGCATCCTGGCCTGGGAACCGCTGGGTCGCCGCCTGATCGTCGAGCAGGTCTACGACCACCACGGCAACGTCGGCATGAACACCACCCCGCTGCTGGTCTTCGACGCCTGGGAGCACGCCTACTACCTGCAGTACCGCAACGTGCGCCCCGACTACGTCGAGAAGTTGTGGACCCTGATCAACTGGAACGACGTCATCGCCCGCTTCACCGCGGCCAAGGGCGTCTGACCCCATGAGCGCGGCGCC
>NZ_JBEOZN010000259.1:0-4676 GCF_040298085.1 Streptosporangium sp. NPDC001681
AGGTGAGACGTCACTCAGGGAGACGTCACCTGGGGACTGGAGCCGCTCGGGGTCCACGATGAGCAGGGTGTCGAAAAGCGGTTCGCCGGCCGGCGAACCGGCCCAGGCCGCCACGTCGGTGAGGGGGGCGGCGGCATGCGGCCGCAGGTCGCCCAGCTGCCGCTGCAGGGCGGCGGCCGCGGTGGCCAGGGTGTCGTGCGCACCGAGGCGGACCCGCACGGGCACGGTGTTTATGAGGAGACCCACGATCGAGCCCGCCGCGGCGAGTTCGCCGTCGCGCCCCGACAGGGTCAGCCCGTAAGTGATGTCCCGCGACCCCGTCCACGCGGACATGATCGCCGCCCACGCGCTCTGCAGCAGGGTCGCGAACGAGACACGCAGCCTCCGGGCGAGCTCGCGCGCCCGGACGGTCTCCTGCTCGCCGACCCCGAGGCGGATGCTCTCGCGACCTCCGTTCGGCCGCCCGGCCTCTCTGCCCGCCAGCGGAGTGGGGATCATGCCCGCCAGCGCGTCCCGCCAGTACACCTCCGCTCCGCGGGACCGTCCGCGCAGGTCCTCGACGAACGCGCGGTAGGGCACGGGCTCAGACGGTACCCCCGAAGTCGCCCCGTAGAGCGACGCGACCTCTCCCAGCAGGATGGACTTGCTCCATCCGTCAAGCACGATGTGATGGTTGGTACAGACGAGCAGGTGCCGCCGCTCGGCGACGCGGATGAGCGTGAGGCGCAGCAGCGGCGCGTCGGTGAGGTCGATGCCCCGCGTCCAGTCCGCGTCGAGGAACTCCGCGAGGAGCCGGTCCCGCTCCCTCTCCGGCAGGGGGCGCCAGTCAAGGAACTCGAAGCCGGGCTCCACCTCGTCGAGCACCACCTGAAGCGGCTCGTCGAGCCCTTCCCAGACCACCGCGGTACGCAACGCGTCGTGCCGTTCGGCCACCACCCGCCATGCCCGCCGGAACAGGTCCGCGTCGAGCCGGCCTTCGATCACGTACGTCTGCTGGACCAGGTTGGCCGTGTCCTCCGGGCGCAGGAGGTGCTGGAACAGCATGCCCGCCTGGAGGGGGGAGAGCGGGTAGATGTCACGGACGGAACGCTCGGGACTACGCACGACACCTCACTTCTTGAGCGCGCGTAGGACACGCGCGAGACCACGGCCGTCGAGTCCTGCCAGGGGGAAGTCCTCGGGTCTGGGGCCGTCGGAGGGACCGTCACCGCGGATCGAGGTCGCCGCCAGGGACAGGTCCTCGACGAGCCGGCACGCCAGTTCGCGCACCGTGCTCTCCCGGTGCGTGTTTCGCGAGTAGCGCCACTGCACGACCAGCTCGCCGCCTCGCGTGCCGGCGACGACGGTGAACAGGTGGGGACGCAGGGCATCCTCCGCGCGGAGGGACCCGAAGGTTCGGTCGGGATCGCCCAGCAGGTAGCGCGCGGCGCCCAGGGATCGCACCCCGGCCGGCGGGGCACCCTCCAGACGGCCCGCGTAGTTGACCAGCGTCTGTGGCGCGGGAGCGGCAGGCCCGTCACGCCCGGCCAGGTGGCGCAGGACACCGTAGCCGAGCCCCTGGTCGGGTACTGCGCGTAACTGCTCGGCGATCTCCTGCCACGGCCCGGCCCCCTGGTCGACGCCGCCGGCGCGGACACTGAGCTCGACGGGGTAAAGGGCGGTGAACCATCCCACGGTCCTCGACAGGTCGAGGTCGGGCCAGAGCGCGGGCCGTCCGTGGCCTTCGAGGTCCAGTGTCACCTCGGAGGTGGCGGTCCAGCCGGCGATGGTACGCGCCACCGCGGCCACAAGGATCTCGTGTGCCCGAGGCCCCCTGCCTCCCCGCTGGTGCCGCAGCAGCGCCCTGGTCCGCTCGGCCGGCAGGCGCACCTCGACGGCGCGCTCGGAACTCACCACGTTCGCCCCGCCGGGAAAGTCGACGGGAAGCTCCTGGTGCCGGTGCCCACGCGCCCAGTGGGCCGCCTGCGCGGCGAGCCGGTCCGAACGCGCGTACTCGTCCAGCCGCGCGGCCCATTCCCGCTGCGAGGCCGTGGTGTCCGGCAACCGGACCGTCGCCCCCCGCGACAGCTGCGCGCAGGCGGCGGCGAGATCGTCCAGAAGGATGTTCCAGGAGACCACGTCGACCACGAGGTGGTGGGCGGTCAGCATGAGCCGCCGCTCCCCGGTGCCGCCCGTCAGAGCCGCCCGCAGCAGGGGCCCCTCCTCCAGGTCGAGGCTGCCGTGCAGGTCACCGGCGAGGGCACGGGGCCCCTTGGTGCCGGGAACGCGGGTGAGAAGGCCCTCGCCGCGAGGCGGCGCGCCGAGCTCCTGGCGCCACCTGCCACCGGGGAGCCGCCGGTATCGGTAGCGGAAGGCCTCGTGTGCCGCGATCACAGCCTCTAGGGCGTCGCCGAGAAGGGCCGGGTCGAGGTCGTCCGCCACGTCGAGGACGACCGCCTGGTTGTAGTGATGGGGATCACGCAGGTCGAGGTCGAAGAACCAGCGCTGCGCGGGCAGCAGGGGGATCTCGTCTCCCTCACGCGGCTCAACGGCGAGGTCCTGCGCGCGCCGTGTGGAGACGGATTCGAGGGAGCGGGCCAGATCTGCGAGTACGGGTCGCCGCAGAAGGTCTCCGGGAGCGCTCAGAAAGCCGGCCCGCCGCAGCTCGCCGACGACGCGTATCGCGAGAATCGAGTCCCCTCCGAGCTCGAAGAAGTCGTCGTGAGCCCCCACCTGCGGCAGTTCCAGGACCTCCTCCCAGATCCTGGCCACCAGTTCCTCCTCGGGCGTGCCGGGCACCCCGGCGGACCCGGATGCCCTGTCGTGGCGTGCCGGGGCCGGCAGCGCGGAGCGGTCGAGTTTGCCGTTGGCCGAGAGCGGCAGCCGGTCGAGGGCGACCACGAACGCGGGAATCAGGTGGTCGGGCAGGATCCGGCGGAGATCCGCTCTCAACGACCCCACCCCCTCCCCTCCGCCGTCGAGGGCCACGTAACCGACGAGCTCGACACCCTCCCCGCGCGGATGAACCGCGGCGGCCGCGTCGGCGACGCCGGAAAGCCCGCGGAGCGCGGCCTCGACCTCACCCAGCTCGATCCGGTGTCCGCGCACCTTGACCTGGTCGTCCACCCGACCGGTGAACTGCAGGAGCCCCTCCGGCAGCCAGCGCGCCAGATCACCGGTGCGGTAGAGACGTTCTCCCGCCGGGCCGAAGGGGTCGGGGACAAAACATCCGGCCGTCAGTCCCGGCCTCCCCAGATAGCCGCGTGCCAGGCCCAGCCCTCCGATGAACAGCTCCCCGGTCTCCCCCTGCGGTACGGGGCGCATCTCCTCGTCGAGGACGTGGATCCGCGTGTTGTGCATGGGCCTGCCCACAGGCGTGCTTCCCCCGCGGGGATCGGCGTGCCCGACCCTCCAGCAGACGCGGCCCACGACCGCCTCGCTCGGCCCGTAGTGGTTGTAGATCACGGTGTCCGGCGCGAGTTCACGCCACGCCTCGACCAGCGCGGAGGGCAGCGTCTCGCCTCCCACCACGAAGGCCCGCGCGGTGACCTTCCCCGGGGTTTCGCCCGATCCGTGCCCACGCAGGGTCTCGCGCAGTGCCCTCAGATGCGAGGGGGTCAGCCTGACGATGCTGAAATCACCGCCGACCAACTCGTCCGCTGTTCTTTCCACGAGATCGGGGCCGTCAGGCAGTAAAGTGACGTCCGCCCCGGAGAGCAGCGGAAGATAAAGCCCCGTGACCGTCAGGTCAAAACTGATCGAAGAATGAACCAGGCTTCCCCGCTCGCCGGTCATCGGAAATTCACGCGACGCCCAGTGAAGATAATTGACCAGCCCTCGATGGGTGACCATGACGCCTTTTGGCCGTCCGGTGGATCCCGATGTGTAAATGAGATAGGCGATACCGTCAGGATGGCTCCATCGCGGGCAGGGGCTCGTGGGCAACTCGTCAAGCAGCGGTGCGTCCTGGTCGAGGCGGAGCACCGGAATGTCACGGGGCGCACCGATGCGACCGAGCGCGTGACCGTCTGCCAGCATCACCCGCGCGCCGCTGTCGGCCATCATGAAGCGCACCCGCTCCACCGGGTAGGAGGGGTCGATCGGCACGTAGGAGCCACCGGAGCGCAGCGCCCCGACCAGCGCCACCAGCAGGTCCGGCGAGCGGTCCATACAGATGCCGACGGTGCTCTCCCGCGTGACGCCGTGCGATCTGAGCCAGCGGGCGACCCGGTTCGCCGCCTCGTCCAACTCCCGGTAGGAGAGCTCTCCTCCGGCGCCGGACACCGCGCGGGCGCCGGGTGAGCGGGCGGCCTGGGCGGCGATCAGATCGGCCAGCGAAAGACCGGGGGGCAGTTCCACCGAGGCGCCGGTACCCCATCGGAATACTGCCTCTGGATATTCAGGGAGAATCGGAGGGTCGGGAATTTGCTGCTGGAAGCTCCGCATGAGTAAAGGTACGCTCCCTTTCCTCGGCATCCGAAAAAGCCCCGGTAAAAGGCGATGTCCAGACACTACGTGAAGGGCGTTCCGGGCGGGGACCCCAATAGGGATGGTCTCCCGCGATCCATTAGCGGGAGGAGGATCCCTCACCGGGGTGACGTGTTTGAAACCAAAGTCTGAGATGCCGGAGGTTTAGCGGGCCTGCTGGCCGCCGGCCGCGCCTCAGGCGCCCGGTGGACTATAAAAACACCGACCCA
>NZ_JBEOZN010000260.1:0-4642 GCF_040298085.1 Streptosporangium sp. NPDC001681
CCTCCCCCCCGGCCGGCCCATATTTCACCGCGGCCGCCTAACGGCGGGGGGGCTCACCCCCCCCCCCCCCCCCCCGGGCCGGGGGGGGGTCACCCCCCCCCGGGCCCGGTCGCCTGCCCCCGCTGAAAGGCTCCGTTGATGACACTGCACGTCGACTCCCCTGCCGCCCCTCCACAGCCCGGCCCCCGCCGGTCGGCGGGGGCAGGCGGACCGCAGCGAGGCGGTGGATGGGCCCGGTTCGACCTCCGGGCGACCCCCTACTTCCTCGTCTCCCCGTACTTCCTCCTCTTCGCGATCTTCGGCATCTTCCCGCTCGGCTACACCCTCTGGGTCTCGCTGCACGACTGGGAGCTCGCCGGGGACAAGTCCTTCGTCGGCCTCGAGAACTACATCGAGCTGATCACCGACGAGGCCTTCTGGAACGCGGTGATCAACACTCTCGGCATGTTCGTCATGTCGACGACCCCGCAGCTCGTCCTCGCCCTCGTGCTGGCCAACGCGCTCAACAAGCGCATCCGGGGACGGCTCTTCTTCCGCCTCGGCGTGCTGCTGCCGCTGATCACCTCCGTCGTCGCCGTCGCCGTCGTCTTCACCCAGCTGTACGGGCGTGACTACGGCATGATCAACTGGTTCCTGGGCCTCTTCGGAACCGACGCGATCAACTGGCAGAACGAGAAGTGGTCCGCGTGGATCGCGATCTCCACCATGATCGACTGGCGCTGGACCGGCTACAACGCCATCATCCTGCTGGCCGCCATGCAGACCATCCCCAAGGATCTCTACGAGGCCGCCGCCATCGACGGGGCCACGGCCAGGCGGCAGTTCTGGCAGATCACCATCCCGATGCTGCGCCCGACGATCGTCTTCGTGGTGTTCATCTCCACCATCGGCGGCCTGACGCTGTTCACCGAGCCGGTCATGTTCGAAGGCAACCCGACGATGGCCGGCGGCACCACCGGCCAATACCAGACCGTGGCCATGTTCATCGTCAAGGAGGCGTTCCGCGACTTCGACTTCGGCTACGCCTCGGCCGCCGCGTGGATGCTGTTCGCGCTGATCCTGGTCGGGACGCTCATCAACTACTCCTTCACCCGCCGCATCGGGGGTTCCAAGTGACGGCCATCCAGTCCAGGCGGCCCCCGGCGCATTCACGGCGGCCTTCCGGCCCGTCGGCCGCACGGAACCGCATCTGGGACGCCGGCCCGCTGACGAAGGTCGTCCTGGCCTTCGCGCTCGTGCTGTCGGCGTTCCCCATCTACTACATGTTCATCATGGCCACCCGGACCAACGAGGAGGCCATCGACGTACCGCCGCCGCTGCTCCCCGGCGGCCACCTCGGCGAGAACATCTCACGGCTCCTGTCCACCGAGGACGCCTACTTCATGACCGGCCTGGTCAACTCGGCCATCGTCTCGGTCACCGTGACCCTCTCCGTGGTGCTCATCTCCACCCTGGCCGGCTTCGCCTTCGCCAAGCTGCGCTTCCGGGGCAGCAAGATCCTGCTGGGCCTGATCCTGGTGACGATGATGGTCCCGCTCCAGCAGATGGGCGTCGTGCCGCTGTACGAGCTCATGGTCACGCTCGGCTGGACCGGCCAGCTGAAGGCGGTGATCCTGCCCTTCCTGGTCAACGGCTTCGGGGTCTTCATGATGACCCAGTACGCCACCCAGGCGGTGCCGGACGAACTGGTCGAGGCGGCCCGCGTCGACGGCGCCTCCACCATGCGCATCTACGCGAACGTCATCCTGCCGGCGCTACGGCCGGGAATGGCGGTGCTGGCACTGCTGGTCTTCATGCAGACCTGGAACGAGTTCATGTGGCCGTTGATCGTGCTGAACCCGGACAACCCGGTAGTCCAGACGTCGATCGCCGCGCTCAACCAGGCCCACGGCACCGACTACGTGATGCTGTTCACCGGCACCGCGGCATCGGTCCTCCCCCTGTTCATCGTTTTCATCGCGTTCGGCCGTCAGATCGTCGGCGGACTCATGGAAGGTGCGGTTAAAGCGTGACCACGCAAGAGACGCAGATTCAGACCCCGGATCTGGTGTTCCCGACAGGTTTCGTCTGGGGCGCGGCCACCTCCGCATACCAGATCGAAGGCGCCGTCTCGGCGGATGGCCGCGGCATCTCCATCTGGGACACCTTTGTCAAGCAGCCGGGCCGGGTGGTGAACGGCGAGCACGCCGACGTCGCCATCGACCACTACAACCGCTACCGGGACGACGTGCGGCTGATGGCCGAACTCGGCCTCGGCGCGTACCGGTTCTCCATCTCCTGGCCCCGGATCCAGCCCGAGGGACACGGCCCCGTCAACCTCAAGGGCATCGACTTCTACAGCCGCCTGGTCGACGAGCTCCTCTCCCGGGGCGTCGACCCGTGGGTGACGCTCTACCACTGGGACCTGCCCCAGCCCCTGGAAGACGCGGGCGGCTGGCCGGCACGGGACACGTCGAAGCGCTTCGCCGACTACGCGGCGGCCGTGCACGACGCGCTGGGCGACCGGGTCCGCAACTGGAGCACCGTCAACGAGCCCTGGTGCTCGGCGTTCCTCGGGTACGCCTCGGGTGAGCACGCCCCCGGGCGGCGCGAGCCCGACAAGGCGGTGTACGCCGCCCACCACCTGCTGCTCGCGCACGGCCTGGCCGCGCAGGCGATACGGGCCCAGCGCCCGGAGAGCGTCATCGGCGGCTGCGTCAACCTGTACGCGATCACGCCGCAGACCGCCTCCGAGGCCGACCAGGACGCCGCCCGCCGCATCGACGGGCTGCAGAACCGTTTCTTCCTGGACGCCCTGCTCAAGGGCGAGTACCCGGCCGACGTGCTGGAGGACCTCGGCCGGCCGGCCGGGCTCGTCCAGGACGGGGACATGGAGACCATCTCAACGCCGCTGGACAAGCTGCTGATCAACTACTACAGCCGCTTCACCGTCTCCGGAACCCCCGGCGGCGCGGCGTCGGCCGCGGCGGCGCCCACCGACACCGGGTCACCCTGGGTCGGCAGCGAGCACGTCTCGTTCGTCGAGGGCGGACGTCCCGTGACGGCCATGGGCTGGGAGATCGACGACTCGGGGCTGCTGGAGATCCTGCAGCGGCTGGCCGCCGAGTACCCGCGCGTCCCGCTGGTCATCTCGGAGAACGGCGCGGCCTTCGACGACGTCGTGGGACCCGACGGCGTCGTCCACGACCGTGACCGGGTGGGCTACATCGACGCCCACCTGCGCATCTGCCACACCGCGATCGAGGCGGGGATCCCGCTGGAGGGCTACTTCGCCTGGTCCCTGATGGACAACTTCGAGTGGGCGTGGGGGTACGGGAAGCGGTTCGGACTGGTGCACGTCGACTATGAGACGCAAACTAGAGTTCCCAAAGAGAGCGCTCTCTGGTATGCCGGGACGATCAGGCGCGGAGGCCTGAACGGTCCGACAGAATAGGGGCCGGCGAATTCACCACGGGGGGCTGAAACACATGAACGGCGACCGTCGTCCGACGCTTGAGGCGGTCGCGGCCCTGGCCGGAGTCGGCCGAGGCACGGTGTCGCGGGTCATCAACGGTTCACCGAAGGTGAGCGAGAAGGCCCGCGACGCCGTGCTGCAGGCGATCCAGGAACTGGGCTATGTGCCCAACCGGGCTGCGCGCGCGCTGGTCACCCGGCGCACGGACACCGTGGCGCTGGTCGTATCGGAGTCCGAGCTGCGGGTCTTCGACGAGCCGTACTTCGCGGGAACCATCCGCGGCATCGGTTCCGCACTGTCCGAGACCGGTCTGCAGCTGATCCTCGCGATGGCCCAGTCGAAGCAGGAGCACGAACGGCTGGAGCACTATCTGACGGGACAGCACGTCGACGGGGTGCTGCTGATCTCCCTGCACGGTGCCGACCCGCTGCCGGGAAGGCTGGAGGCGATGGGCGTGCCGACGGTCATCGGGGGCCGCCCTGTCGGCCTCACCCCCTACAGCTACGTCGACGTGGACAACCGGGCCGGAGCCAGGCAGGCGGTCAAGTACCTGCTGGGCCGGGGCCGTCGCCGGATCGCCACCATCGCGGGAACGCAGGACATGGGCGTGGGCGTGGACCGGCTCGCGGGCTACCGTGACGCGCTGCTCGCGACCGGCCTGAGCGAGATCGTGGCGTACGGCGACTTCAGCGAGGAGAGCGGCATGGCCGAAATGCGCAAGCTGCTCGCCGAGAACCCCGACCTGGACGCCGTCTTCACCGCCTCAGACCCGATGGCGCTGGGCGCGATGCGGGTGCTGCGTGAGGAGGGCAAGAGCATCCCCGGCGACGTCGCGGTGATCGGCTTCGACGACTCGCCCGCCGGGGCGCACTCCTCCCCCGCCCTGACCAGCGTGCACCAGCCCACCGAGTCGATGGGCCGGCAGATGGCCCACCTCCTCGTCTCCCGCATCAACGGCGAGCACCTGGAGCAGCCGGTGGTGATACTCGACACCCACCTGGTCGAGCGATCCTCCGCCTGAGACGACCCCTTCCGGTGGCCTTCGGCGCGCCGGGCGGGACGGAGCCGGGCCTCAGCCGGTACCACGACGCGGGCGGGGCGGTGGGATCCCACCGCCCCCCCCCAACGCCACTGCAACCCACACCACGACACACAACGAACAAGACAACACCCGGTGCCGAGATAGGG
>NZ_JBEOZN010000261.1:0-4587 GCF_040298085.1 Streptosporangium sp. NPDC001681
CTGGAATGCGTCACCGCCTGGCCCTCGACGGTCCTGGTGGTCAAGGCGACCGGGCGCGGCACCTACGCCCGCACCCGCACCGACCGCTACGGCTTCCCCCGGCTGCGGCTGCCCCGGACCAAGCAGGTCAAGGGGTTCGCCACCGGCGATCTGGTCCGCGCCGTCGTACCGAGCGGCAAGAAGGCCGGGGTCCACCTCGGCCGTGTCGCGGTCCGCTCCACCGGCAGTTTCAACATCGCCACCCGGCACGACACCGTGCAGGGCATCGGCCACCGCCACATCCACCTGCTCCAGCGAGCCGACGGCTACGGCTACACCACCCACCCAGAAACACGGCACCGTGCCGCGTTTCCTCCCCCGCCTGAAGGCGGGGGTCTCCACGCTGGAGGTATCCGATGAAGGTGTCGATCGTCCGGGGTGGCGGCATCGCCGGTCTGGTCACGACCACCACGGTCGACTCGGCGTCGCTGGCGCCGCAGCAGGTCGCCGAGCTGCGCTCCAGGGTGGAGCGGGCCGGGCTGTCCGATGCACCGGAGCGCTCCGGTGCCTCCGGCGGGCAGCCCGACCGCTTCGACTACGAGCTGACCGTCGAGGACGGCGGCCGGGCGCACACGGTGCGCGCCGGTGAGGGCGACCTTTCCGGCCCGCTCCGCGCGCTCATCTCGTACGTGACCTCGCTGCCGGGCAGGCAGGAGCGGGTCGGCCCGCCCGGCTGACCCCGCTCGGGTGCCGGAGGGAGTGTCACGCCGAGCGGGTGCGACCCGTTCCGGTGATGTCCGGACGGGCCGCACCGCAGAGTCGCCACCGGAATGCAGGCCAGTGCTCAGGCCTTCAGACCGAGGGAAGGCCAGGGAGTCGACCGGCTTGGACACGGCGATCTTGGGTGGGAAGTTCACCAGCAGGTAGACGTGGCCGTCTGCGCCGTTCTCGTCCGGCGATCTGCCTGCGCCGGAGACCCCGGCCGCATGGAAGGCCGCGCGGGTCGCGAATCGGATTCCGCACCGAATTCCGCCACCGATGATGCCTCATCCATTTTTGAATGGGTTTCACGGAGTGAAACTCCATGCCCTCGTTGGTTTTGGAGCGGGAATCCCCGCGTGGAGGTTCGGTGATGGCATGATTCGCCGATGTGTGCAGGTCGCAGCGGCAGCGGGATTTGTGGCGTTTGTTGGATCAATTTCGGCAAATGGCTATGCGCCCGGATTGCCGGTGCGGGTGAAGTCGCATTTGCGGGGGGTCTTTTGACGATATTGGAGGTAAATGTGAAACGGGTCATCATCGCCGTGGCCGTCACCGCCCTCGCGGCAGCCGCGCCGATGCCCCGGGCGCAGGCCCGGCGGGCGATCGCCGAACCGGGTGCGGAGGTCGAGTACGTCGTGCTGTACACCGAGGGCGCGCGTCCCGCCGACGCCCAGCGGGTCATCAGGGCGGCGGGCGGAAGCATCCTCAAGGAGAACGCCGCGGTCGGCGTCGCCACCGTCACGACAAGGAACAGCCGCTTCGCCGAGGCGGTGCGCGACGCCGACGCGATCGACGACATCGCCCACAACCGGTCCATCGGCCGCGTGCCCACGACCGCCAGGGGAGTCGCGGGCCGCCCGGCGGTTCAGGCCAGGGCGGTGGAGAAGGCCGGTGACGGCGCCCCCGCCGCCTCCACTTTCGGCGGGGCCGCCCCCACCGCGGAACCGCTGTCGGAGCTGCAGTGGGACATGAAGCAGATCCACGCGACGGTGGACGGCTCCTACCGGCACCAGCAGGGCGACCCGGGCGTGCTGGTCGGTGTCATCGACACCGGCGTGGACGGCTCCCACCCCGACATCGCGCCGAACTTCAACCGCGAGCTGAGCCGCAACTTCACCGTCGACATCCCCGTCGACGCCGACGGCAACGAGGTCGACGGCCCGTGCGCGGCCGAACCGGACCACTCCTGTAACGACCCGGCGGACGTCGACGAGAACGACCACGGCACGCACGTGGCGTCGTCGATCGCCTCGCCGGTCAACGGGCTCGGCATGTCGGGCGTGGCCCCCAAGGTCTCGATCGTGAACCTGCGGGCCGGGCAGGACTCCGGCTTCTTCTTCCTGCAGCCCAGCGTCGACGCGCTGACCTACGCCGCCGACATCGGCGTCGATGTGGTCAACATGAGCTACTACATCGACCCGTGGCTGTTCAACTGCGTCGACAACCCGGCGGACTCCCCGGCCGAGCGGCTGGAGCAGGCCACGATCATCAAGGCCGCCCAGCGGGCGCTCACCTACGCCTACAACAGGGGCGTGACCCTGGTGTCCGCGGCGGGCAACGGCGCCACCGACTACACCAAGGAGCTCGCCGACGGCTCCAGTCCCGACTTCGTCGGCTCCCCCGGCGAGCTGCCCCGCCCGCGCACGATCCCGCCGAGCTGCGTCTCCATGCCCAGCGAGGGCAGGCACGTGATCTCGGTCTCCTCGACCGGGGTCAGCGGGCGCAAGGCGTACTACTCCGACTACGGCGACGGTCACGTCGACGTGGCCGCCCCGGGGGGTGACGTCTACGACACCGGGGACGGCACCCGCGACGTCACCAGGGCGACGCTGGCGGCCTACCCCGAGGCGCTGGCCAGGCGACGCGGTCAGCTCAACCCCGACGGCACGCCCAACGTCACCAGCGTGGTCCGCAGCTGCCGGGGCGAGGTCTGCGCCTACTACCAGTATCTTCAGGGCACCTCGATGGCCTCGCCGCGCGCCGCCGGGGTGGCCGCGCTGATCGTCGCCAAGTTCGGCCGGCCCGACCGGGTGCACGGCGGCAAGACGCTGCATCCCGCCGTCGTGGAGATGGTGCTCAAGGGCACCGCGACCAGGACGGCCTGCCCCGTCCCGGCCGCCCACACCTACACCAGGCATCTGCCGGACGGCGGCACGGCGACCGCGACGCACACGTGCGAGGGAGGCGGTCCGCGTAACGGCTTCTACGGCTACGGGATCGTCGACGCCCTGCGGGCGGTGCGCTGACCCGAACCCGGTGTCCGGCCCCCGCGGCGGCCGGACACCGGGCCGGCCCCGCCCCGCGTGGAGACACTGTTGGCGAAGTAGATCAAAAAGCAGCGGCCCCATGATCACATCCGTGATCATGGGGCCGCTATCGTTTTTCCTGCTCGCGGATGGAGTCGTGGGTGTCGCTGCGTTCGACAGGTCCTGACCAGATTCCGGCGGCCACCTTGGCGGTGGCGCGCGCCGGCCTTCCCGAAGGGGAGCATGGCGATCCGGATCCGGGACGAGCTGGGTGTCCTGTTCCAGGATGAGGACTTTGCTGTGGCGTTCTCCACACGTGGCCGCCCTGCCCTGTCCCCCGCGCGGCTGGCACTGGTGTCAATCTTGCAGTTCGGCGAGGGGTTGTCGGACCGGCAGGCGGCCGAGGCCGTGCGAGCCCGGATCGACTGGAAATACGCGCTCGGGTTGGAGCTCACCGACTCCGGCTTCGACTACTCGGTGCTGAGCGAGTTCCGAGCTCGCCTGCTTGCGGGCGGACTCGAGCAGCGGCTGCTGGAACTGGTCCTGGACCGTGCCGTGACGGCCGGCCTACTGCGATCCGGCGGTCGGCAACGTACCGACTCCACGCACGTGCTCACGGCCGTGCGCACCATGAATCGGCTGGAACAGGTGCATGAGACCGTGCGCGCCGCGCTCAACGCGCTCGCGGCCGCCGCGCCCGACTGGCTCTGCGCCCAAGCCGAACCCGGATGGTTCGATCGCTACGAAGTCAGGGCCGAGGACTACCGGCTCCCCAAGAACAGGACCGAACGCATCCAGCTCGGCCACGAGATCGGCGCCGACGGGACCGGCGTACTGCACGCCGTCCACTCCGAAACCGCACCGCGATGGCTTCGCGACATCCCGGCGGTCCAGACCCTGCGCCACATTTGGATCCAGCAGTACGTCACCGTCGACGATCGACTCCGCTGGCGGACCCCGGAGGAACAGCCCCCCTCCACGATTCGCCAGATCTCACCCTACGAAGCCGACGCGCGATCAGGAACCAAACTCGAGTCCCACTGGGACGGCTACAAGGTCCATCTCACCGAGACCTGCGACATCAGCACCCGGTACACCATCCTGCGCTACTTCAGCGTCTACGGCGATCCGCAGGTGCCGAAGCCGGCCTCGCACTCCTGGATGGTGGCGTGTCTGGCCATGGGCGCACACCTGGGGTTGCCGCTGCAGTTGCACGGCGGCGGACACCAGGTGCGGGACATGGTGCACGTGGACGACGTCGCCAAGGCCACCGTCTTGGCGCTGGCCGCCCCGGGAGCGGCTGGCCAGACCATCAACGTCGGCACCGGTGTCGCGACCTCGGTCAGGCAGATCGCTGAGCGCATCGCCTCCCACTACCCCTCTGCGCAGTTGGTGAACACTCCGCGCCCGGATGGGGATCCGCTTGGCGGCTACGCCGCAACGGCCCGCAGCCGTGACCTGCTCGGCTGGCAGCCGAGCATCACCGTGCGCGACGGCATCGACCGCTACGTCGCCTGGCTGCAGGCCAACCCTCAGGCGATCCCGGAGTGGATGCGGGCCGCCGCGGTTCCCGCCGTCGCCTGACACACCACCGCGCGAA
>NZ_JBEOZN010000262.1:0-4525 GCF_040298085.1 Streptosporangium sp. NPDC001681
TTTTTTTTATTTTTCCGCCTACCACCTTTATATACACTTTTAACACAACACTCTTTCCATACACGCCCCTCTTCCTATCTTTTTGCAAATTTGGTCGGCCCCCGCCGTCCAGAAGGACGGCGGGGCCCGACAAACACGATAAAAGCGGGCGCCTAGAAGCGATCCGGGAAGAAGATCTTGATCTCCCTTGCGGCGGACTCGGGGGAGTCCGAGCCGTGGACGACGTTCTCGCCGATCTCCAGAGCGTGGTCACCGCGGATGGTGCCGGGAGCGGACTTGACCGGGTCGGTCAGGCCGGCGAGGGAGCGGAAGGCCTCGATGGCGCGCGGCCCCTCCAGCACCAGCGCGACCAGCGGACCGGAGGTGATGAACTCCACCAGCTCACCGAAGAACGGCCGCTCGGAGTGCTCGGCGTAGTGCGTCTTGGCGGTGTCGACGTCCAGGGTGCGCAGCTCCAGCGCCACGACCTTCAGGCCCTTGCGCTCGACACGGGCGATCACGTCGCCGATGAGACCACGCGCCACACCGTCGGGCTTGATCAGGACAAGGGTGCGCTCGGACACTGAGGTTCTCCTTCGAACACGTATGGGTCGCTGACTGCGGTAATCGCGCGAAGTTTACCGCCCTTCGCGCGCTTTCCCGTGGTCGGCGGAGTCACTGGAGGGCCGGACCGCTCCCCGGGCCATCCTCCGGAGAGGGCGCGGGCGGTGGCACCACCACCGGCGGCGCGACCACCTTCTCCGGCTCCGGCTCCGTGTCGGGGTCCCGCTCGGGAACGCGGTCCGGCTCGTGCCGGGGCCTGGACCTGTTGCCCTTGCCCGCCCCGGCACCTCCTCCCGCCGCGGCGACGGACCCGCGCACCGGCCCGGCCTCCGGCTTCGAGCGGGCCTGCGTGTGGGAACCGGTCATCGCCTCGGAGCGCGGCCGCACCACCGTAGGCCCTGACTGTCCTCGCATGACGCCTCCCTGCCGTACCCCGCCGGCGGGATCGACCTCCCCCGCGGGAGAGGGCACCAGCCCGGAGGTGGGGCCCGCCACGGGCGAGGTGTCCGCCGTACCGGCATCCGGCGGGCTCTCCGGACTTCCCGGACTCCCCGGCAGGAGACGGGCCAGTACGGCAGCGAGCACGATCACCACGAGCACCAGGCCACCCCCGATCAGTGCCCACAGGTGCAGAGCGTCCACGAACCCGTCGACCAGCGCCTGCGGGGTCTTGGCCTCCCGCAGCTGGGCGACCTGGACACCGCTGCCCAGCAGGAATCCGGCCAGCACCGCGGGGAAGAACAGCGACAGCGCCAGGAGCGCGGCCTCCTCGGCACAGGAGCGCAGCGCGCCGGTGAGGGCCACCGAGGCACCACCCGCGAGCAGCGTGAACGGAAGAATCAGCGCGAGCCCGCCCGGAGCGGGAAGGAACAGCCGTACCGCACACAGGCCCCCGACCACCACCACCAGTCCACCGGCGGTGACCATGGGCATGGCCGTGGCGCCCAGCCGGTTCGTCAGCGCGGCGGCCAGGAGGGCCACCACGGTGGCGATCGCGAAGGCCGACCACAGGCCGGACAGACCCGGACCGCCCAGCCCGCCGAGTTCGACGTAGGTGACCTGGGCCGCGGTGGGCAGGACAACGACGCCGACCGCGACCATCGCGTAGGCCGGCGCGCGGCCGGCGGCCCCCCGTGAGGCCCCCGAGGAGGCCAGGGCGAGCAGCACGACGACGGACACCAGGGCCGCGCGGATCACGAGACTCGCCGACCAGTCGAACGTGCTGCCCAGGGCGAGGGCCGCGACGCCCGCGGCGGGCACGACCGCCCACAGCGTGCGCCCGCGTGCCGCGACGACCGCGCCCGGACCGGCGGCGCTCTCCCCGTCCTTCAGCCACAGCACGAGGTAGAGCGCGGCCAGCACGAGCGCTACCCCGGTGAGCATCGGGTACGGCTGCAGGGTGACGCGCCAGGAGTCGACCTGGTCGAGGGGCCAGAGCGCGAGCGCCTGTGCGGCCAGGAGGCTCGCTGCCAGCGCGGCCGCCCACAGCGCCCGCAGGAACGGTGAGCGCCCCCAGACGGCCATCAGGGTGGCGGGGACCAGCAGGCCCGCGCCGACACCGTGCAGGACCCGCAGGACCCCCACCAGCACCGTGGACCCTGCATAGCCGCCGGCGGCGTCCGCGAAGGCGAGCAGGGTCAGCCCCGCGACCACCATCGGGGCCGCCCGCACCCGGCGTACGAGCACCGCGGCCACCGGCATGGTCAGGACCATCGCGGGGAGCGCCAGCCCATGCGCCCTGATCATCGCTATCTGTGAGACTTCCGGTGGCAGGAGGGCTGCGACCACCGAGATGGTGTTGGGGATGGCGACGATCGCCAACGGCAGCACTACTGCTACGAGCAGTCCGAGGACGACGTCGAGCATCAACGAGACACGGAGTGCGCGCACCAGGCCCGTGGGCCCGGCGCCCACTGCCCGAGTCGGCTGAATGGGAGGGACGGCCATGTTGGCCGACTTTAGCGAGAAGTCACGCCCTCGACACGGCGAGCGACGAATATCGCTGTGATCCACAGCGCGGCGAAGATCACTCCGAGGAAGAACATGGTCGGGACCATGAAGCCGGAGGCGATGGCGAGCACCTGGACCAGGCTTCCCACGACGTAGGCGAAAGGCCGCTTGAGCAGGCCGATGACCAGCACGCAGAGGAGCGCCAGACCCAGCCCGACGGTGGCCGCGATGGCCGGTTCGACGCCCTGGGTGTTGATGGCCACCGGCGTGAACAGCCCGACGACTATGGCCTCCATGCCGAGCACGCTGGCGCAGAGGCGCCTCATGCCCGGAGTGACCGTGATCATTTCTCTCTCCTCCTCAGTCGCCCGGCCTGCGGCCGTCGGCACTCACCGCTCACTGCGTCTCGTCCGCCTTGAGCAGGAGCCGCGCGTCGCCGGCGGTGACCACGGAACCTGTGATCAACACCCCGGCACCGCTGAACTCTCCCAGAGCGTCGACCATGCCGATCGCCCTGTCGATCGCACTGTCCAACCGCTCGACCTGGTGCACCCGGTCAAGACCGAAGATCTCCTCGGCCAGCGCGGCGAGATCGTCCACGTCCATGGACCTTGGCGAGGAGTTCCGGGTCACCACGATCTCGTCCATCATCGGTTCCAGCAGCTCCAGGATGCCCTCGACGTCCTTGTCCTCGAACACCGCCAGCACTCCGATGAGCTTCGCGAAGTCGAAGGACTCGTGCACGGCGTCCAGAGTGGCCCGTATCCCCGCCGGGTTGTGCGCGGCGTCGACGACAACCGTGGGGCCCCGGCGCACCACCTCCAGCCTGCCGGGCGAGCGCACCCCCAGGAACGCCTGCCGCACCAGCTCGGCGTCGAGAGGCTCGTCCCCGCCGGTCAGCGCCTCGACCGCGGCCAGGGCGCAGGCGGCGTTGCCGGCCTGGTGAGCCCCGTACAGGGGGAGCAGGATGTCGTCATAGGTACCCTTGAGACCCTTGAGCCGGAGCAGTTGCCCACCGATGGCGAGCTCCCGGCCCAGCACTCCGAACTCCAGTCCCTCGCGTGCCACGGTGGCGCCCGTCTGGGCCGCCTGCCGCATCAGCACCGCGGCTGCGGGAAGCTCCTGCTGCGCGAGCACGGCGGTCGCCCCGGCCTTGATGATGCCGGCCTTCTCCCCCGCGATCGTCTCGACGTCGGGCCCGAGGTATTCGACATGGTCGAGGGAGATGGGCGTGATGACCGCCACAGCGCCGTCCGCGACGTTGGTGGCGTCGGTGATGCCGCCCATTCCCGTCTCGATGACCGCGACGTCCACGGGGGCGTCGGCGAACGCCGCGAACGCCATCGCGGTGAGTGTCTCGAAGAAGGAGAGCCGTCGCCCTTGAGCGTCGACCATCTCCAGGTAGGGCGCGATGTCCTCGTAGACCTCGACGAAGCGCTCCTCACTCAGTGGGGCACCGTCCACGCTGATGCGCTCGCGCATGGAGACGAGATGCGGGCTGGTGAACCGGCCGACACGCAGATTGCGCTCGCGCAGCAGCGCCTCGATCATCCGGGTCGTGCTCGACTTACCGTTCGTACCGGCCACGTGCACGACGGGATAGGAGTGCTGCGGGGAACCGAGCAGGTCCATAAGCGCGGCGATCCTGTCGAGACTGGGCTCGAAGTTCCACTCGACTCCACGCTGCATGATCGCTTGTTCAACCGCTCGATAGTCCACGTCTCCAGCCTACTGACGTCCCGGCCGGCTTCCGGACACGAGTACCCCCAACGCAAAAAAGGGCCTCACCACCCGGTGGGGCCCTTTCCCATCGCGAGATACGAAAACAGAAAGGCTCCCACGGCCGGCCAGGACTCTCCTGGAAAGCCCGAGGATCACCGGCCGACGGCCCGGATTCCAGCCGGCCGGCGGGAGCCCCGGCCTTTCGGAACTCTCCCTGGAAAGCACGAAGGCCCCCACCAAAGGTGAGGGCCCTCATGAAAGATTGTCCGGCGGCGACCTACTCTCCCACACCGTCCCCGGTGCAGTACCA
>NZ_JBEOZN010000263.1:0-4521 GCF_040298085.1 Streptosporangium sp. NPDC001681
TCGGTCATCATGCCGGGCATGACATGCCCGCCGTGGCCCTCCGGGGCGGGAGCCTTCCAGGTGGACAACCAGTCGGTCATGGTGGCGATCTCCGGCCCCTGCGCGGCCTTGATCTTCGCCGCCAGTTCCTTCACCTCCGGGTCGGAGGCCCGGGTCTCGGCCAGTTTGGCCATCTCCACGGCCTGCTCGTGATGCGGGATCATCATCTGCGCGAAGGTGACGTCGACTTCGTTGAAGGAGGCTTCCGGCTCCTGGCTTGCGGTAGTGGCGGGAGCGGGGGCACTGCTGGTCATGCCGGTGTGGCCGGTCATCGCGTCGTCACCGCCTCCGCAGGCGGTGAGCAGCGCGAGAGCGCCGACTCCCGCCGTGGCGGTCAGTGCGAGCCTGCGAAAGGCGGATCGGTTGGTGAACATCTCTACTATCTCTTTCCGGTCAGTCGTATCTGCGTGCCGATCGTCTGCGGGCGGATCTTTGATGCCGTCCGCGGAGGCGATCGGCCTATACGCGCAGAACCGAGAGACACGCCAGGCGTAGGGCCGTCCTCCGCGGGGGCGGGCGGGCGACGAGCAGCGTCGGAGAGGCGTCGGCCGATCGGGCCTGCGAGATCTGCCGCGTCCACAGGGGCGCCATACCGATGAGGAGAAGGAGAAACGAGGTGAGTACGGCCAGGCAGACGGAGCTCGGATCAAGGGCCGGAGGAGTGTCATCACGCTCTGAGACCAGTTGCCCGGCCTGGGGCATCAGGGTGGGACGGAGCACGGTGTGTGCTTTCGGCACTCCATGATCAGCGGTAAAGGCGTGTCCGAAGGCGGCAGGCGTGCCGTCATGCCCCCGCCGGTGGTCCAGGTGCCCCAGGGTGTGCATCCCGGCGACGCCCAGAATCAGAGCGATCAGAAGAAAGCGGCACAGCACCAGCAACGTAGACCGGCGGGCTGAGCCGTCCATCGTCCGCCCCCCTCGCGCTTGCGGTCTGACCTTTCCAATCTTCCTACGACCTATAATCGTAGAACAGTCGGCGCGAACATGGGGCAGGAAGCTCCCCGTGGGAGCGAACAGCCACGAGACACACGACGTGAGCTCGCGATCCTGCCCGACCTGGGCATAAGCGGCCGGCATGACGCAGTGGTCTTGACATCGTGACCAGGAAGTGAACGATAGGGACACTGCGAAGGAATCGCATGGTCAAGGCTCGCAGGGTAGAACAGCCGCCCGGCCGTCAGATCGAAGGCTGATGAATCACTGCACAAACATCTACTATTAACTATAGTAATTAGTGGCGGCCAGGTCCCACCCCGCTGACCGCCGACGCCGCCGTCCGGGCCCGAGCCCGGACGGCGGTGGATCCTCGCCCTCTTCGCACTGCTCGGCCATCGGACAGGTTCGCATCGCCGCGTGGGCCAAGGCGCGATGGACATCGGGGCAGGCGATGGCCCGGGGGCTGTGGCTGATGGGCGCATCGTTCGTACCGCCGGCGCTCAGCACCTCACTGGCTCCCCAGCATCTGAATGCTGCCTCCTGGCTCGCGTATGCCGTGGCATTGGCGTCGGCGCTCATCACGACCTGCCTCCTCAGCCTGGCCACCATGATGATCTACCCGTTCGAAATGGCGACCATCGCCGCGCTCGGCGGGGAACGCATGATCGGCATCTACTACGGGTTCTACAACACCTTGTCCGGGGTCGGCATCGCGGCTGGAAACCTGCTCACCGGGACGGTGCTCGATTTGACCTTCCGTGGAAGCCCGTACCCGACGACCTTGCTCTCGTCGCGGACCTTCCGCTTCAACCACACCTTGTCGACGTTGGCCTCGATCGTGTGGATCTTGCCGCCCTCGACCTTCTCCACGAGGCCGACGTGGTCGATCCCGTCTGTGTCCTTTGAACCAGACCGCGTGGGCCGGGGTGTACGCGTACTCGCCGACGAAGTTCTCGACTCCCGCCCGGTTGGCTGCCCAGGCGATGAACATGTCGCACCAGGGGGCGGTCTTGAACTGGGGGGCCGGATCGATGTTGGCCGCGTACCACGCGCCGAACTTGGTGTACTGGTCGTCCTTCTCCCGGTAGCCGAGTTCCGGTCGTACCACGTCGAGCAGATCTTCAGCGATTGGATCCATCGGTTGGCGGTTCGCCCCTCTCCTCGACCGCCTACCGGGTTAGCTGACGGGGTCGGGCCAGGAGCCGCCCTACCGCGGTGCGCGTCGCGGATTCACCCCACTGGAACTTGGGTTCCCGGTTCCCGCAGCCTGAGGCCGTGAGGATTCGGCGTCCGGCCGGTCACCTTCCTCGAAGACAGATCACCGGCCGGTAACGATTGAGCATAGTAGAAGAAATGCCCGGAAGGAGGGGAACCTGCCGAAGAAAGCCCTCGTACAGGGCACTGCATGCCGGATTTGGCGCGATGGTCCTGCTGGTGCAGGATCACCTACTAGCCTCCATCGGAGGGAGTTCAGTACGGGGCGTCACACGACAGGCGGCCCCCTACTTCGGGGAGAGGAGAAGCGTGACGGCTGCGTCCCGTGGGATTCGGCGTCCTAGCATATTTCGAGCTCTGGTCTCGATGTTCGTCGCTGTGGTCATGTGTGTGGGCGTGGCCTCGGCAGGCCATACCGAGCCCAAGCCCACCGCCAAGGAACTCCGTAAGGAGCTGGCGGAGCTGCAGAAGCGGTCAGAGACCATGATCTCCGAGTACTACACGGGACGGGTCGAGCTGCAGAAGGTGGAGAAGGTGGAGAAGGTGGCCCGCGGCAACCTGCGGCGGGCGCAGCAGGACTTCGAGCGGGCCGCGGGAGAGATCCGTCTTCTGGCCGCCGAGCAGTACCGCACCGGCGGGATCGGGGCGGCCTCCGCACTGGTGAGCGACGTCGATCCCACCGCCATGCTGAATGGCCTGGCGCTCACCCAGCAGCTCATGAGCGAGCAGGACGCCAAGCTGCAGCAGTTCATGAAGGCTCGCGACGCTCACCGCCGAGCGCAGACGTCGGCGGAGAAACGTGCCACGGAACTACGCGAGTCGCTCAAGGAGCTCGACGTCCAAAAGGACCGGGCCGAGAAGCTGATCGACAGGATCAAGGACCGAATCGACCTGCTCTATCCGACCCCGGGGGCCAGAAGCGCCGACGGGACGTGGGTTCCCCAGTTGCCGTCGGGGCCCGACAACATCACGCCTCGGATGCGGTTGGTCCGGCAGCTGATCGCACAACGGTTCGGCCCGCAGTTCGGGATCGGGTGCTACCGGGTCGACGGTGGCGTCCAGGGTGGCGGTGAGCACCCGCTGGGCCGCGCCTGCGACTTCATGCTCAGCCGTGGAGGAGCCCTGCCATCGGCGGCCGAGACCAGGCGGGGCGACGAGATCGCCACGTGGGCGACCAAGAACGCCCGGCGCCTGGGCATCATGTACATCATCTTCCGCCAGCGGATCTGGCATGTCCGTAGCGGAGCCTGGGCGATGATGTCCGATCGCGGTGGCATCACGGCCAACCACTACGACCACCCCCACATCTCGGTCTACTGAAGTGAGATGGTAAGAGGCGCGTCCTCGATGACGCGTTTCCGGTGTGTTCGCTCAGCCCAGCGTGGCGAGCAGCTCGCGGCAGGCCTGCTCACACGCACGGCATGCCTGAGCACAGATGGCGCAGTGACTGTGCTTGGTGTGCTTTTCACACTCCTCGGCACACGACTTCGAGATGCGCGCCCGCGGCGGCGCCAACGACGCCATCCGCGCCCTGCTCGACCTGGCCCCTCCCAGAGCGGTGGTCATCCGCGACGGCGAACCGGTCGAGGTGCCCACCGCCGAGGTTCTCGAAGGAGACCTGCTGCTGGTCCGTCCCGGGGCGAAGATCCCGGTCGACGGGGTGGTCGAGGACGGCGAGAGCGAGGTGGACGAGTCCATGGTCACCGGCGAGAGCCGCCGGTGCACAAGCAGCAGGGCTTCACGGTCATCGGCGCGACCATCAACCGCAACGGCACGCTACGGGTGCGCGCCACCAGGGTGGGCGCGGACACCGCCCTGGCGCAGATCGTCAAGCTCGTCCAGCAGGCCCAGAACTCCAAGGCCCCCGGGCAGCGGCTAGCTGTATTGACCCGCAGGGTTGTTGACGCGGGTGATCGGCGGCGCGATCACCTCCGTCGCCTGGTTCTTCCTCGCTGATGAGCCGTTCGGCGTCGCGATCCTGTTCGCCATCACCGTCGTGGTCATCACCTGCCACGACGCGCTCGGTCTCGCCACTTCCACGGCGATCATGGTCGGTGACGGCGTCAACGACGCCCCCGCGCTGGCCCATGCCGACCTGGGCATCGCCATCGGCGCCGGCACCGACGTCGCCATCGAGACCGCCGACGTCGTGCTCATGCGCTCCGACCCCCTCGACGTGCCCGCCGCGCTGCACATCGGCCGCGGCACACTGCGCAAGACGCGGCAGAACCTCGGCTGGGCGATCGGCTACAACGCGATCGCCCTGCCCATCGCCGCGGGCGTGTTCGAGCCCGCCTTCGGCCTGATGCAGCTCCCCGAGATCGCCGCGCT
>NZ_JBEOZN010000264.1:0-4520 GCF_040298085.1 Streptosporangium sp. NPDC001681
GAGCAGGCGGCGGTCATGGCGGCGCTGGCCGAGCTGCATGTGCACGGGGTAGCGCTCGACTGGCGTGCGGTGTTGCCGGGTGGGCGGCGGGTGGAGCTGCCGACCTACGCCTTCCAGCGTCAGCCGTTCTGGCCGGCCGGCAAGCGGATCGGGGATGCCCGCACTCTGGGCTTGGCCGCGGCGGAGCATCCGCTGCTGAGCGCTTCCGTTGACTTGGCCGACTCCGACGCTGTGCTGCTGACCGGCCGGTTGTCCGTGCGGTCGCATCCGTGGCTGGCCGATCACGTCGTGGGCGGGATGGTGGTGTTCCCCGGCACCGGGTTTCTGGAGCTGGCGATCCGGGCCGGTGACCAGGTCGGCTGCGACCTGGTCGAGGAGCTGACGCTGGCCGCGCCGCTGGTGCTGGGTGAGGATGACGCTGTCGCGGTGCAGGTGTCGGTGGGCGCCCGGGACGAGTCAGGCAGGCACCTGCTCGGCATCTACGCCCGCCCGGCCGAGACTGAGGATCACACACCGTGGATGCGGCACGCCACCGGCATGCTGATGACCACCGACCCTGTCGCCGAGGCCGGTGGCCCGGTCGCCGGGTTCGACGCCACGGTGTGGCCGCCGCGGGGCGCGACCGCGATCGAGCTGGACGGGCTGTACGACCGGCTTGCCGAGGGCGGGCTCGGCTACGGGCCGGTGTTCCAGGGCCTGAAAGCGGCCTGGCGGGGCGGGGATGGCGAGGTGTTCGCCGAGGTCGCTCTGCCGGAGCAGGTCGCTGACGCCGGTTTGTTCAATATGCATCCAGCGTTGCTCGACTCCGCGCTGCACTCGGTGCCGTTCGCCGGGCTGGAATCGGCGGGGGGCGGCAGGTTGCCGTTCTCCTGGAGCGCTGTGAGCCTGCAGGCCGGGGGCGCGTCGGCGTTGCGCGTGCGGCTGGCCAGGAGCGGCGCCGATTCGGTGTCGCTGACCGCGGTGGACGCCGCCGGGGCGCCGGTGCTGTCGGCGCGCTCCTTGGTACTGCGTCCGGTCTCGGCCGATCAGCTTGCGACGGCTTCCCACGACCGTGGGGTGGAGCGGGACTCGCTGTTCCAGCTGGATTGGATCGCCGTGCCGATGACGGTCTCCCCGGTGGACGCCGTGATCGGGTTGGAGGTGGCCGAGCTCACCGGCGACCTCGATTCGCTGGAGCTGCAATTCGGCAGGGTGCCTGACCTGGTGACCGTCGAAATCGATGTCTCTGACTCCACGGATGTGGTGGAGTCGGCGCACGCGCTGACCACACGCGTTCTTGGCCTGCTGCAGCAGTGGCTGGCCGATGAGCGGTTCAGCGACTCGCGCCTGGTGTTCGTTACCCGGGGCGCGGTCGTGACCGGCGCCGGCGAGGTCGTGTCGAACCCGGCTGCGGCCACCGTGTGGGGACTGGTCCGTAGTGCCGAGGCGGAGAATCCGGGCCGCTTCCTGCTGGCCGATGTGGAGGAGCAGGAGACCGCCTTGTCGGCGCTGCCCGTCCTGCTGGCCTGCGGTGAACAACAGGTGGCGGTGCGCGATTACGAAGCGCGGGTTCCCCGCCTCGCCCGGCTGTCACCGGATGAGCACGGTGCCCGGGTCTGGAACCCTGAGGGCACGGTGTTGATCACCGGTGGGACCGGCGGCCTGGGCGCGCAGCTGGCCCGGCATCTGGTGGCCGAGCATGAGGTACGGCACCTGCTGCTGGTGAGCCGCCGGGGTCTGGACGCTCCCGGTGCGGTGGAACTGCGGGCGGATCTGGTCGCGCAGGGCGCGCAGGTGAGCATCGTCGCGTGTGACGTGGCCGACCGGGACGCGGTCGCGGCGCTGTCGGCGCAGGTGGATGCCGGGCATCCGCTGACCGCGGTGATTCACACCGCCGGTGTGCTGGACGACGGGACGATCTCGTCGCTGACGCCGGAGCGGTTGGAGACGGTGTTGCGGCCGAAGGCGGACGCCGCCTGGCATCTGCACGAGCTCACCCGTGACGAGGATCTGGCCGAGTTCATTGTGTTCTCGTCGGTGGCGGGGACGTTCGGCGGGGCAGGGCAGGGCAACTACGCGGCGGCCAACGCGTTCCTGGACGCGCTGGTCCAGCACCGGAGGGCCGCGGGATTGCCGGCGGTGTCGCTGGCATGGGGCCCGTGGTCGCAGGACGTCGGGATGACCAGCCGGTTGTCGCAAGTGGACGTTCAGCGGTGGAACATGAGCGGCCTGCTGCCGATCTCGCCCGCACAGGGCATGGCGTTGTTCGACGCGGCCGTGGCGTCCGGTGAATCGGCGGTGGCTGCGGTCCGGTTGAACATGCCGGCATTGCGGGCGCATGAGGTGCTGCCGCCGATGCTGAGCGGGCTGGTCCCCGCCGTACGCCGCTCGAAGGCCGCTGCCCCGCAGGTGCGGAGCAAACTGCCGCAGCGGCTTGCTCCCCTGGGTGCCGCGGAACGCCTTGAGGTCCTGCTGGATGTGGTGCGGATCGAGATGGCGCTGGTACTGGGGCACGCCACGCCGGACGCGGTGGAGGTGCGGCGGGAGTTCCGCGAGCTGGGCTTCGACAGTCTCACCGCGGTCGAGTTGCGCAATCGGCTGAACACCGCGACGGGTCTGCGTCTGTCGGCCACGCTGGTGTTCGACTACCCGACCCCCACCGTGCTGGCCAAACATCTGCTCGACGAGCTGATGGGTACGGAGGCGGAGGTCCTGGACACGGCGCCGCAGGTGCTGCCGCCGACGGCCGATGACCCGATCGTGATCGTGGGCATGGCGTGCCGCTATCCGGGCGGGGTGAGCTCCGCCGAGGATCTGTGGCGGCTGGTGGCCGAAGGCGGGGACGGGATCTCGCCGTTCCCGACAACCCGCGGTTGGGATCTCGACGGGTTGTACAACCCGGATCGGGAGCGCCAGGGGACCAGCTATGTGCGTGAGGGGGGCTTCCTGCACGAGGCGGGGGAGTTCGACCCCGGGTTCTTCGGCATCTCGCCGCGTGAGGCGTTGGCGATGGATCCGCAGCAGCGGTTGCTGCTGGAGACGTCGTGGGAGGCGATCGAGCGGGCGGGGATCGATCCGACCTCGCTGCGCGGCAGTCGTACCGGCGTGTTCGCCGGAGTGATGCACCATGACTACACATCGGCTCGTCTGGAGTTCCCTCCGGACGTGATGAGCTTCATGGGGACCGGCACCGCCGGAAGTGTGCTGTCCGGCCGGATCTCCTACCTGTTCGGTCTGGAGGGCCCGGCGGTGACCGTGGACACCGCGTGCTCGTCGTCGCTGGTGGCGATGCATCTGGCCGCGCAGGCGCTGCGGGGTGGTGACTGCTCGCTGGCCCTGGCCGGTGGTGTGACCGTGATGGCCACCCCGGGAGCGTTCATCGACTTCAGCGCCCAGGGTGGGCTGGCCGGCGACGGCCGGTGCAAGTCCTACTCCGACGCGGCCGACGGGGTGAGCTGGTCGGAGGGCGTGGGCGTGCTGGTGCTGGAGCGGCTGTCGGACGCGCGCCGCAACGGCCATCAGGTGCTGGCGGTGGTGCGGGGTTCGGCGATCAACCAGGATGGCGCGTCGAACGGGCTGACCGCGCCGAACGGTCCGTCTCAGCAGCGGATGATCCGCCGGGCGCTGGCCGGCGCCGGGTTGTCCCCGGCCGAGGTGGACGTGGTGGAGGGTCACGGGACCGGCACGACGCTGGGTGACCCGATCGAGGCGCAGGCCCTGCTGGCGACATACGGTCAGGACCGGCCAGAGGGCAGGCCGTTGCTGCTGGGCTCGGTGAAGTCGAACATCGGTCACACCCAGGCCGCCGCCGGTGTGGCGGGTGTGATCAAGATGGTCATGGCGATGCGGCACGGGGTGCTGCCCAGGACGTTGCATGTGGACGAGCCGTCGTCGCACGTGGACTGGGCCTCGGGTGCGGTGGAGTTGCTGACCGAGCCGGTGGAGTGGCCGGAGACCGGTCGTCCGCGCCGGGCGGGGGTGTCGTCGTTCGGGATCAGCGGCACCAACGCGCACGTGATCATCGAGCAGAGCCCAGTGGAGCAGGACGCGGAAACTCCGGATGTGGCAGCCGAGGGCCCGGTGCCGGTAGCGGATCAGGACGTGCCGGTGCTGGTGTCGGGGCGGACCGATCAGGCATTGCGGGCGCAGGCTGAGCGCCTGGCGTCGTACCTGGACGGCGAGCTTGGTCTGAGGCTCAGCGATGCGGCGTTCTCGCTGGCCACCACGCGGTCGGCGTTCGAGCATCGAGCGGTGGTGGTCGCCGGGGATCGTGATGGTCTGCTGGCCGGCCTGCGGGCCGTGGCCGAAGACCGCCCGGGTGCGGGCGTGGTGCGCGGGCTGGCCGAGGCGAAGCCGCGGCTGGCGGTGCTGTTCACCGGTCAGGGTAGTCAGCGGGTGGGGATGGGCCGGGAGCTGTATGAGCGCTTCCCGGTGTTCGCCGAGGCGTTGGACGCGGTGATCGCCGAGCTGGGTCCGTTGCTGGACGGGCCGTTGCGTGAGGTGCTGTTCGCCGAGCCGGGCACGCCCGAGGCGGAGGCGCT
>NZ_JBEOZN010000265.1:0-4515 GCF_040298085.1 Streptosporangium sp. NPDC001681
CCTCAAAGAGCTCCAGGCCCTTCTGGCCACCTGGACAGGCCGATGCCCCACCTGCCAGCAAAGGCCGCCCTAACCACCTAACAAAGCACTACTAGCAGCGGCGCCGAAAAGGCGCCGAGCGTAGCGCACCGCCGTGGTGGCGGGCCTTTCCGGAGTACCACACGTCGATCGGTTCGCCTTTGACGCTGATGGTCTTTTCTCGGCAGCGGTCGGTGGCGATGACGGTGCCGTCCAGGATCACGTGGGTGAGGCCCTCATCGGTGGCGCGCCGCAATGCCTGGTGCAGGTCGGGCGCCTGATCGGCTAAGACGTCGATGACCTCGTCGATGTAGCGGTAGGCGGTGGCGCGGGAGATGCCGTGGTCGCGGCCGAGGGCGGCCCGGTCGGTGCGGTCGCGAAACCAGCGCAGCCCCATCACCGCCTGTGCGAAACAGGTCAGCGCCCGAGAACCCTTGCGGGCGCCCAATCGGCGGTGTTCGGCAGCCAGGAGCGTGGAGAGGTGGCAAACCAGCTCCCGTGGGACGTCGAGCGTGGCACGATAGGTGATCACGTGGGGCTTTCTGGACTGAAGAAGACTTGTGGTGAGACCTCTTCTACCGAAAGCTCCACGCCTATTTCACCGGCATCGCGATCCATCCCGGTTCCTGTCGCAGTACCACTCTGGCGACATCAAATCCCAACTGTCCGGATCGATCCTGCTGAGATCACCTCAATGGCTCCACTCCGTTGTCAATGTGCCTCGCACCCCGGCGGCCGCAAACCCCGAGTCGAGGCATCCTGCCACCGCGCATGCCCTCTCGTGCGCGCGCTGAACTTCCGGTTCACACGCGTCACACGATGGAGATCGACCGCACCTGGGTGTTGCCCTTGGTTTCGACGTATATCTTGTAATCGCCGACGGTGTAAGTGTCGGCAGCGTTGTTGTTGATGGTGAACGTGGCCGTCACAGGAGACTCGCTGCCGTCGATGTGGGTCTGCTTCACTGTGATGGTCAACTCGTTCTTGTTGCCCTTCAACTTCTTCACCGCCGCCGACGGCTTGGCATCGATGACCGCGTTGGCGACTGTCACGTAGACCGCGTCGGGCGAAGAGAACTCCGCGTTCTTGTGCCCATCACCGAACAGGAAGAAGCCCCGTTGTTCGATGGCTCCGCGCCCGGGGAACGGATCTGGGTTTGAGGCCAAGTACGTCGGATTGACCGTGTACAGGTCCGTCTTGGAATCCGCGAGGATGGCCTGCACCCCGGTGTACGGGGCATCGGTGATCGCGAGGTTGACCGACAGGTAGATGGCGTCGGGGTTGTTGGCCGAGATGCGCGAGGAGAAGTACTTGTCCGCACTCTGCCCCGCAGGAACGGCCAGCGGCACAACCGCGTCGCCGACGAGAATGTTGAACTGGAAGTCGCCGTAGCCGCCGGCCACGAACTTCGCCCAAGCCGCATCCGACATGTAGTCGGGGCGCTCCACCTTGAACTCCAAGCGCATCGGCGACACGTACGTGGTGTTCAGGTACTCGGTGTCGGTCAGGGGCAAGTAGACCCCTCCCGGGGCGTGCCCCAGTGCGAAAGCCGAGGCCGTCGGAGTCGAGTTGCCGCGCCCGTTCCACATCGGGATGTTGAACGAGGTGGCGCCGAGCAGGGCCTGGGTGCCCAACTGGCTCGTGCCGACAGCGGCCGACGCGTCCTTGTAGGTTCCGATCGTGACGTCGAGCAGGTCGAGGTCCGCCCGGTCGGAGTTCAGCCCCGGGATGCTTGCCCACATGAACTTGGCACCGGCGGGCCCGGAGTACCTGGCCATCTCCAGCATGCCATCGGCCATCATCTTGGTCATCTGCACTGCCGAGTCGACCTTCATCCGCTCGTTGGCCGTGTGCCACCAGCGCTCGTTACCCGGGATCACCGCGCCGAAGGCGGTCATCTTATTGCGGAAGTTGCTGGCCAGGGTGCCGCCGGTCGTGCCCTGCGGATAGACCACGTCCCTGAGGGAATATGGATCCGCAAACTTCTCCGGGTTGCGGTTGATCGAGGCTTGGTAGCTCCCGAACTGAAGAGCCGTCAGCGGGTTGTCGTGAGTGACGTACAACCCGGCGCCGACGGGCGAGCCGAGGTTGCCGATGGTGAACCCCTTCGCCTGGAAGGCGGCCGTGACCGCCGTCGTTGCCTGGCTGGAGTCAGTCGCGGTGACGTGCATGCTGCGCACATACATCGGCATGCTGAGGCTGCCGGAGGCGTCCGTGTAAAAGCTCGTCGGGGTCTCCGAATTGATGCCTCCCATGAGGGCAAAGGTCAGGTTCGGGGTGCCGTTGCTCGGGTTGCGCAACAGGCTCGCCGGGATGCCCATGTACTTGCCGATATAGGCTTCGCCTTCGACACCGTCGCGGAAGAACAGGTCGGCGATGCCGTCGGCGGCTTTCTTCAATTGCATGTCGGCGGCCGTGGTTCCCAGTGCGCCGAGTCCCTTGGAGAGGAGGAACATCCCCCACACGACGGCATTCTTGCCGTACTGCGGGGTCGGCATCTCCATCGCCACATCGGTGTTGATCTCCAGCGTGAGCGAGTCGCCGGTGATCATGGTCTGCACCTTGGGGGTGGTGCGGGGAGCAGCCGGGAGCCAACCCTTCGTGGTCGCGGCGGCGGTGATCGCCGCTACGAATCGGTCGCGCTCGGCGGAGCCGGCCCCCGCCACGTCGAGGGTGAAGATTGCCCGGGAGGCGATCTGCGTGGTGCTGCCGTAGGCGATGTCCTTGAGCGTCGGATCGCCTTCACGCAGGGTGACGCCGGCTGTGGCATCCGTCAGCCGGAAGGCCTTGGTGCTGTCTGCGGACAAGCTCATCGACACCGACGGGGTCACCGATCCGGAGTTGCCGACGATGACCGGGAACCGCGAGTCGGAGGTGTAGGCCGCGATCGGGATCTCCTCCCGGTTGAGGTTCTTGTAGGCCCAGTTGTCGTAGAAGCTCGGGTTCGAGTTGTACGGGATGGACTGGAAGGTGGCGGTGTTCGTCGTCGAGGGCGTGCCGGGACCGCCGTCTTCGTAGATTCCCATGACGATGCGGATGCGTCGGTCGAGGGGCAACCCCGCCTCGAGCAGCGCCTTGGCCGCGAGCAGCGTCGCCAGCGTCGGGCCGCTGTCGTCCTGCACGCCCGCCCCGTAGACCCAGCCGTCCTGGACATAGGGCGAGTGGTACGCACCAGGAGTGCCGAGGTTGCCATCGGCGTTCCGCCAGCGCGCCAGCTGGGCTGGCGAAACGGAAGCCGTCGGCGAGTCGAGGTGGCTCAACGCCATGACCATCTCCGGGGCGTCCGGGTCACCGATCTCCGCGTAGACGTACTTGTCGGGCTGGCGTTGGACGACCACCGGGAAACCCAGGTCGGTGGCCAGCTTGACCACCCAGGCGAGCTTGGCGACCTTGCGGTCGTACTCTTTCTGGTTGGCTTCGGTGTTGCTGACCGGGAAGGGGTACGCCGTCGCGGCCGTGCCGCCTCGGGAGATGGAGTCGTAGCTCGACCCGTCCAGCATCGCCCCGATCAGACTGAGCGGGTCGTAGGTGCCGTCCCCCGCCCGCGCGCTGTTGACGCGTCCAGCCAACGCCTCGACTTCCGCGTGGATCGCGTCGCGCTCGGCGTCGGTCACCGACAGATCGTAGGTGACACTCGGCTGGAAGCGCTCCTCGCCGAAGCTGGTCGCGGACGCGTTAGCCACTACACCCATGGACAGGAGCAATGACATGCCAAGTGTCAGTGCAAGAGGCTTCTTCCGCATCACCGTGATCTCCCTGAATGGTCAGACCCAAAAAACGTAGGATGATCTTCGTTGTACGCGAGACCCTTTCAGGCTCTTCCCAAGCTTGTCAATGAGGTGATCTCGTGCGCCCAGTAGAACTGGAGCCGTGACATAGCGGCTGATCTGCATGTTCGTAAGCGCCGGTGTGAGTCCGGTCCGGGTAGCTGCCAGGAGGCCCGGTAGCAGGCCGGCGGCTTCGTCTGGAAACGGGCGGGGTCGAAGCCCAGCGTCAAAAGCCCTGTAAGGGGGAGCGACGATGCGGTCCGTAGCATGACGTGAAGCCTGCGGCGTTGTTATTCAGCCGTCTTCGGACGGGACAAGGGAGAGCCGAGCCCCTCGAGATCGGGGTGAAGGCCATGGAAGCGGCGAAGAGCCTGGAAATTGCAGCCGCGAAGAACTCCCCGGCGTATGGGGCGCGGAACGTATCGATAGTGACGGCGGGAACTGGGGAGGCCCTCCCCGGCCCGGTGACCCGCGAAAGGTGTTACCGGAACGTGGCGTTCACCGCCTCGGCCGATCAGCTCCAGATGTTGGCCGCCTACCGCAAGGGCGAATCGGACCTCGTGTATCGCGATGGCATGTGGTTCCTGATCGCCACCTGCGACCTGCCGGACGTGCCGGTGCGTACCCCGGACGGATTTTTGGGGGTGGACCTGGGGATCGCGAACATCGCGACTACCAGTGGCGGGGTTCGCCATAGCGGCAAGGGCCTGAACGCGGTCCGTCACCGCCA
>NZ_JBEOZN010000266.1:0-4425 GCF_040298085.1 Streptosporangium sp. NPDC001681
CAGAACGCGGGCATCACCGCTCTGCCTGGCGTTCGGCCAGAACCACTGGTGCTGGAAAGCGTAGGTCGGCAGATCCACCCGGCGCCCACCCGGCAGCACCGCCCGCCAGTCCACCGGCACCCCGTGCACATGCAGCTCGGCCAGCGCCGTCATGGATGCCGTCTGCTCGTCGCGGTCCTTACGCAATACCGGCACGAGCACCGCGTCCGACTCGTGCACATCCGCGTCGGCGGCCAGGGTGTCGGCGGCCATGGCGGTCAGCACACCATCGGGGCCCAGCTCCAGATACGCCCGCACGCCCCGCGCGTGCAGGGTGCGGATGCCGTCGGCGAAGCGGACCGCGCCCCGCACCTGGTCCACCCAGTAGTCCGGTGAGCACAACTGCTCCGCCGTGGCCACCTGCCCGGTCACCGTGGACACCACCGGGATCTGCGGCGAACTGTAGGTCAACGTCCGGGCCAGGGCGCGGAAGTCCTCCAGCATCGGGTCCATCAATGGCGAATGGAACGCGTGCGACACCCGCAACCGCCGCGTCTTGACCCCACGCTCCTCCAGCGCGGCGGCCGCCTCCAGCACCGCCTCCTCGGTGCCGGAGATCACCGCCGAGGCCGGGCCGTTGACCGCCGCGACCGACACCTCCTTCTCACGCCCGGCCAGCAGCTCGGCGACCTCCTCCTCCGACGCTGCCACCGCCACCATCGCCCCGCCTACAGGGAGCGCCTGCATCAACCGCGCCCGCGCCGCCACCAACGCACACGCGTCGGCCAGCGACAGCACCCCGGCCACATGCGCCGCGGTGATCTCCCCGATCGAGTGCCCGGCCAGCGCATTCGGCCGCACCCCCCACGAGGAGACCAGCCGGAACAGCGCCGTCTCCACCGCGAACAGCGCCGGCTGCGCCCACCCGGTCTGATCCAGCGCCTCCGCCTGGTCACTGCCCGGCTCGGCGAACAGCACCTCGCGCAACGCCCCGTCCAGCAGCGGATCCAGCTCGGCGATCACCTCATCCAACGCCGCCGCGAACACCGCGAACCGCTCATACAGCTCCCGGCCCATCCCAGCCCGCTGGCTGCCCTGTCCGGTGAACAGGAAGGCGAGCTGCGGCGGCGTCGCCGCCACCCCGCGCACCACACCGGCACCGGGACGGTCCTCGGCCAGCGCATCCAGCCCGGCCAGCACACCGTCACGGTCGCCGGCCAGCACCACCGCCCGATGCTCGAACACCGACCGCATCGTGGCCAGCGAGAACGCGGTATCGGCCAGCGCCACCTCACCCCGGCCCTCCACGTGCGAGGCCAGCCGCCCGGCCTGCGCCCGCAACGCCTCCGCCGTACGGGCCGACACCAGCACCGGAACCACGCCGCTCACCGCATCAGCCGCCGGTGCCCGGTCCTGCGAAGCGTCTTCTCCTACCGGTGTTTCCGGTCCTTGTTCGAGGATCACGTGCGCGTTGGTGCCGCTGATCCCGAACGACGACACACCCGCCCGACGCGGATGGCCGTTCCGCGGCCACTCTGCCGCCTCGGTCAGCAGCTCCACCGCACCCGAGGACCAGTCCACATGCGAGGACGGCTCGTCGATGTGCAGCGTCCTGGGCAGCATGCCGTGCCGCATCGCCATGACCATCTTGATCACACCGGCCACACCCGCGGCGGCCTGGGTGTGACCGAGGTTCGACTTGATCGAGCCGAGCAGCAGCGGACGGTCCTCCGGCCGATCCTGCCCGTACGTCGCCAGCAGGGCCTGCGCCTCGATCGGGTCACCCAGCGTGGTGCCGGTCCCGTGCCCCTCCACCGCGTCCACCTCGGTGGGGTTCAAGCCCGCGACGGCCAGCGCCTGACGGATCACCCGCCGCTGCGAAGGACCGTTCGGCGCCGTCAGCCCGTTGGACGCACCGTCCTGGTTGACCGCCGAACCCCGCACCACCGCCAGCACCTGGTGCCCGTTGCGGCGCGCGTCCGACAGCCGCTCCAGCACCAGCATGCCCACGCCCTCGGACCAGCTCACCCCGTCGGCCGCGTCGGAGTAGGACTTGCACCGGCCGTCACCGGCCAGCCCGCCCTGCGCGCTGAAGCCGATGAACGCTCCCGGCGTGGCCATCACCGTCACACCACCGGCCAGCGCCAGCGAGCACTCACCCGACCGCAGCGCCTGCGCCGCCATGTGCATCGCCACCAGCGACGACGAACACGCGGTGTCCACCGTCACCGCCGGGCCCTCCAACCCCAGCGCGTACGAGACCCGGCCGGTCGCGACACTGCCCGCCGTACCGGTGCCGATGAAGCCCATCGCCTCCGGCGGGAGATCGACGCTCATCCCGTAGTCGTGATACATCACGCCGGCGAACACACCCGTGTGGCTGCCCCGCAAGGAGGTCGGGTCCATGCCCGCCCGCTCGATCGCCTCCCATGACGCCTCCAGCAGCAGCCGCTGCTGCGGGTCCATCGCCAGCGCCTCACGCGGCGAGATCCCGAAGAACCCCGGATCGAACTGCGCGGCGCTCTCCAGGAAGCCGCCCTCGTGCACATAGCTGGTGCCCTGGCTCTCCCGATCCGGGCTGTACAACGCCCCCAGATCCCAGCCCCGCGTCGTCGGGAACTCACCGATCCCGTCCCCGCCCTCGGCCACCAACCGCCACAGATCCTCCGGCGAGGCCACCCCACCCGGATAACGGCACGCCATGCCCACGATCACGATCGGATCATCCGCGACCGGCACCACCGACGCGGGAACGACCACATCGGCGTCCTCACCGAACAACTCGGCCAGCAGGAACTCCGCCAGCACCACCGGCGTCGGGTAGTCGAACACCAGCGTGGACGGCAACCGCAACCCGGTCACCCCGTTCAGCCGGTTACGCAACTCCACCGCGGTAAGAGAGTCGAAGCCCAGCTCACGAAACTCCCGCCGGACGTCCACCGCCGCGGAGTCGGGGTGTCCGAGGACGGCAGCGGCCTGAGTGCGGACCAGGTCCACCAGGACCTCGACACGCTCGGCCGCCCCCAGCGGGGCCAGCCGCCCCAGCAACGTCGCCACCACCGAGCCGGACGCCGCCGACCGGCGTCCACCCCGCACCAGACCCCGCAACAACGCCGGCACCTCGCCATAACCGCGCATCGACGGCAGATCCAGCCGGACCGGAACCAGCACCGCATGCTCAAGCGCGACAGCGGCCTCGAACAACGCCAGCCCCTGCTCCACCGACAGCGGCGGCATGCCCGTCCGGGCGATCCGCCGCATATCGACGTCGCTCAGCGTGCCGGTCAATCCGCTGTCCTGAGCCCAGGCACCCCAGGCCAGCGACAGCGCGGGCAACCCCGCGGCCCGGCGCAACTGAGCCAGCCCATCCACAAACGCGTTCGCAGCCGCGTAGTTACCCTGACCAGCCGAGCCCATCACCCCGGCCAGCGAAGAGAACACCACGAACGCCGCCAGATCCAGACCCCGGGTCAGCTCATGCAAATGCCAGGCCGCATCCACCTTCGGCCGCAACACCGCGTCCAGCCGCTCAGGCGTCAGCGACGGAATCGTCCCATCGGCCAGCACACCCGCGGTGTGGATCACCGCGGTCAGCGGATGCTCGGCCGGAACCTGCGCCAGCAGCGCCGCCACCTGGTCGCGGTCAGCCATATCACACGCCGCGATCATGACCTCGACACCGTGCGCGATCAGCTCCGCCTGCAACTCCACCGCACCCGGAGCCTCCAGACCCCGGCGACTGGTCAGCAGCAGACGCCGCACCCCACGCTCGGCCACCACATGCCGAGCCAGATGACCACCCAGACCACCGGTACCACCAGTGATCAACACCGTCCCCTCCGGGTCCCAGACCCGGCCCGCCGCGTCGCCGACGTCAGATCCTGGCGCCACCCGCGCCATCCGCGGAACCCGCAGCTCACCCTCGCGTACCGCCGCCTGCGGCTCACCCGAGGCCGGCACCCCGAGCAGGGCCGGCAGCGAGGACTCCTGATCATCCACGTCGACCAGCACGAACCGGCCCGGGTTCTCCGACTGCGCCGATCGCACCAGACCCCACACCGCCGCGGCCGCCAGATCAGTGACCGCCTCACCCTCCCGCGCCTCGACCGCACCCCGCGTGACGAACACCAGACGCGAAGCCTCGAACCGCTCATCGGCCAACCACCCCTGCAACAGACCCAGGACACGGGCGACCAACTCGTGGACCGACTCCACCACACTCTCGGCGCCGGCCGACCCGACGGTGACCATGACCACGTCCGGCACCGAATCCAGCGAGGCGAGATCCCCGCTCAGCTCGACCACGCTCGCACCGGTCTCCGCGCCCGGCACCTCCGACAGCGCGGTCCAATCCAGCCCGAACAACGAATCCCGCTCCACCCCACGGCCACCGCCGACGAGCTGGTCGGGCGAGAACGGGCGCAACACCAGCGACCGCGCCGACAC
>NZ_JBEOZN010000267.1:0-4423 GCF_040298085.1 Streptosporangium sp. NPDC001681
CCGTGGAGTCGATCGAGACCTCGGTCGCCCCCCACTGGTTGTGCAGCCCGCAGCCGGAGCCGCCGAGCCGGTCGGCGAACGCCGCCGCGAGTTCCGGGCGCAGGGCCTCGCCGCTGGAGATCACATGGCGCAGGGCGGGAAGCCGTGGCGGCCCGCCGGGGGCGAGTTCCTCCAGGAAGAGCGCGAGCACACTGGGGACGAACTGCAGGACCGCGATCCGGTGGGTGTCCGCGGCCCTGAGGATGGCCGCGGGGTCCCGGTGGAGCCCCGGTGGGAGGATCACGACCCTCCCACCCGTCATCAACGGCCAGAAGATCTCCACCGCGGAGTCGTCGAAGCTGAGCACCGTCTTGTGCAGCACCCCCTCTCCCTGCCGCAGCCCGTACCTCCGCTGCATCCACCACATCCGGTTGACCCAGCCGCGGTGGGTGCTGGCGACCCCCTTGGGCATCCCGGTCGAGCCGGAGGTGTAGTAGACCGACACCAGGTGGTCCGGACGGGCGGTACCGGTGAGAGGTTCGTCCGGGAGAGCGGCGGGCCCGTCGAGTTCGACGGGGAGCAGCAGTGCCCGTGACGGCGGCGAGCCCGTCGGCGCGCGCCCGGTGAGGCAGACGGGCGCCCCGCAGTCGGCGAGGATCTGCCCGGCCCTGGCCACCGGAAGGTCAGGGTCGAGAGGTACGTAGGCGCCGCCTGCTTTGAGCACCGCCAGCAGGGCGACGACCAGCTCGCGGGAGCGCTCCAGCCACACCCCGACCGGGACGTCGGCGCGCACGCCGTTGTCGCGCAGGACATGGGCGAGCCGGGTGGAGAGGCGGTCCAGCTCCCGGTAGGTCAGCCCGCCGTCGTCGTCGGTCACCGCCGGGGCGTCGGGCGTGCGGTCGGCCTGCGCGGCGATCAGCTCGTGCAGGCAGCTCTCCTCGGGATACGGCTCGACGGTGTCGTTGCAGGACCTCACGACCCGGTCGTGCTCGGCGGGGCCGAGCAGATCCAGGGTGGAGATCGGCCTTCGGGAATCGGCGGCGACGGCCGCCAGGATCCGGCGGTAGGCGTCCGCCAGTCGCTCCACGGTGACGGCGTCGAAGAGGTCGGCCGCGTACCGGATGACACCCCCGATGTGGTCGCCGCGGTCCGAGAGCGCGACGTCCAGCTCGAACTTGGCCGCCGGGAAGGCAACGGGGCCCGGGGTGGCCGTCACACCCGGCAGGCCGGTGGGGAGGGCCGGCGGTTCCTCCATCTCGAACATGATCTGGAAGAGCGGGGTGCGGCTGAGGTCAGGGTCGGGCCGCAGTTCCTGGACCACCCGTTCGAAGGGGATGTCGTGATCGAGTGCCCCCAGGACCGTCTCCCCGGTGCGCGGTAGCAGGTCCGCGAAGCAGGGGTCGCCGGAGACGTCGGTCCGCAGGACCACCGTGTTGACGAAGAAGCCGATGAGCCGTTCCAGCTCGGCGTGGCTCCGGTTGGACACCGGTGTGCCGACCACCACGTCGTGCTGTCCCGTGTACCGGGTGAGCAGCGCCTGGAAGCCCGCCAGCAGCGTCGTGAAGAGAGAGACGCCGTGCTCCCGCCCGAGAGCCCGCAGTCTCTCCACGACCGCCTCCGGCACCGTGAAGTCCACCGTGGCCCCCCGCCACGCCCCCAGGGCGGGGCGGGGGCGGTCGGTCCGCAGCTCCGCCGGTTCGAGGCCCGCGAGCCTGTCCCTCCAGTAGTCCAGGTGCTCGTCTCCGGCCAGCCGGTCGGCACGCTGCCACCACGCGAAGTCCGCGTACTGCACGGGCAGGGGAGGAAGATCGACGGGCTCGCCGATGACGATCCCCCGGTAGAGCGCCTCGACCTCCCGCCACAGCACGGACGTCGACCAGCCGTCGGTCGCGATGTGGTGCGCCGTGAGCAGTAGGAGATGCTCACGCTCCTCAAGCCGTACCAGCCTGGCCCGCATGAGCGGTCCCCGCGACAGCGGCAACGGCTCGACGGCGTCGGCCAGCGCGATCTCCCTCGCCCGCGCCTCCGCCTCCTCGCGAGGCAGGCCCGACAGGTCGTCGAAAACCGGCCGGAAGCCGTCGAGGGGTCCGGTCACCTGCCGCACCGACTCGTCTGCCCTCTCGATCCTGCTCCGCAGGATCTCGTGCCGCCCGACCACCTCGGTGATCGAGGCGAGAAGGGCCTCGCCGTCCAGCCGCCCCTGGAGCCGGACGGCGACGGGGACGTTGTAGTCCGCGTGTCCCGGCCTGAGCTGGTCGAGGAACCACAGCGGTTCCTGGCCGAAGGAGAGTGGCGCGTCCTGTCCCCGCGGCCGGGCCCCGACAGGAGATCGCCCGCCGCGCGGCTCGCCGTCCAGCCGCGCGGCGAAGTCCGTCAGCCTCGGGTGCTCGAAGAGGCGGCGGAGCGGGACCTCCACCCCCAGGGCCGTGCGCAACCGGCTCACGACCATGGTGGCCCGCAGCGAGTGACCGCCCAGCCCGAAGAAGTCATCGTCGCGGCCCACCCGGTCCACACCGAGGACCCGCGCCCAGACATCCGCCACCACCCGTTCGCGCTCCGTGCGTGGCGGAAGGTAGGCGGTACCCGCCATCCGCGGGGACGGATCCGGGAGCGCGGCGTGGTCTGCCTTGCCGTTGAACGTCAGCGGGATCGCGTCGACCGCGATGAGTGCCGTCGGCACCATGAAGGGGGGAAGCAGCTTCCCGAGGTGGTCGCGGAGTCCGGTGCGCGGGGCGCCGGGATGCCAGACCACGTAGCCGGCCAGCTGGGCGTCCGCCCCCTTCCCACGCACGGAAACAGCCGCCGCCGCGACCCCCGGGTGCCCGAGCAGCGCCGCCTCCACCTCTCCCGGCTCGATGCGGTGTCCGCGGACCTTGACCTGCTCGTCGGCCCGCCCCAGGTACTCCAGCGTGCCGTCAGGCGACCTACGTACCAGATCCCCCGTCCTGTACAGGCGCTCGCCGTCCCCGAACGGGTCGGGGACGAACCGTTCCGCGGTCAGGCCCGGGCGCCCGGCGTAGCCGCGGGCGACACCCGCGCCGCCGATGTACAGCTCGCCGACGGCGCCGGGCGGCAGCGCCCGCATCCCCTCGTCGAGCACGTGGGCACGGGTGTTCCAGACGGGGCGGCCGATCGGCACCTGCCCGGTCGTGGAGCGGCCCTCGTGGGACGCCACCCGGTAGGAGGCGGCGACCGAGCCCACCACGGTCTCGGTGGGCCCGTACTCGTTGAAGACCTCCGCGCCGGGATTGTCGCGCCACCAGGCGGCCGCCAGCGGCCAGGGCAGTGCCTCACCGCCGACCACGAGCGTCCTGGCGTGCAACCGCCGGCCGGGCGGCGTGACCTCCAGCAGCGCCGACATGTGCGAGGGGGTCAGCTTCACCAGGCTGTAGTCGTCCCCGGCGGTCAGCGCGGTGCGCAGGTCGTCGACATCGGCCCCCTCCGGCAGGAGGGTAACGTCCTTGCCGCACAACAGCGGCAGGAAGAGCGCGGTGACCGTCAGGTCGAAGCCGGCCGAGGAGTGCAACAGGCTGCCCCGCCGCCCGGTGAGAGGATAGGCGTTCCCTGCCCAGGACAGGTAGTTCGCCAGTCCCCGGTGGGTGACCATCACCCCCTTGGGGCGACCGGTGGAACCGGAGGTGTAGATGACGTACGCCAGGTCTTCCATGCCCGTCGGAACCGGCTCCGCCGGGAGGTGCTCCGAGGGCGCGGGCCACTCGCCGGGGCCGTCGTCGTCGACACGGACCACCGTCTCGGGGGCGGGCAGGCGATCGGCCAGGGACCGAGAAGTGACGAGCACGGGGGCTCCGCTGTCCGCCAGCATGAACCTGACCCGTTCCTCCGGGTAGGACGGGTCGATCGGGACGTAGGCGGCCCCCGACTTGAGCACGGCGAGAAGGGCGACCACCAGGTTCGCGGATCGCTCAAGGCACACGGCGACCCGGCTTCCCGGTCCGGCTCCCCCGCGCACGAGCCGGTGCGCCAGCCGGCGGGCCCGCTCCTCCAGCTCGGCGTAGCTCAACGTGCCGGTGCCACACGAGACGGCCACCGCACCGGGGGTACGCGCGGCCTGTGCCGCCACCAACTCGTGGACGCGGCGTTCCCCCTCGGGCCGCCCGGTGTCGTTCCACCGGGCCAGCGCCCGGTCGCGTTCCCCCCGATCCCAGGTCTCCAGCGCCAGTAGGGGAGCCTCCGGGCGCGACACGGCCTCCGACAGCGTCCGCCGGAAGCCGTCCAGGAGACCGCGGGCGAGGTCCGCGTCGAAACGACCGGGGTCGAAGGTGAGCCGCAACTCCAGGCCGGTGTCGACCGAGATCGACACGGTGACCGGGTACTCGGTCTCCTCGCGGCTGCTCTCCAGCCGGAGTCTGGCGTCGTCGCCCAGCGGCAGGTCGCGGGTGTGCGGCTGGTTCTCCACGATGAGCAGGGTGTCGAAAAGCGGTTC
>NZ_JBEOZN010000268.1:0-4244 GCF_040298085.1 Streptosporangium sp. NPDC001681
CGGGTGCTTGGAGACGAGCACGCCCGGTTCGGCGGGCGGGCCGGGGAAACGGACCAGTCGCAAGGCTGACACCGCGCCCCGGTCCGACCCAACAGCTTAAGGACCAGTCCTAAGCACTCGCGATTTTATCGGCTTTGTACCACTCACTATCCACAGCATGAGTAATTAAGCGAGAAAGATCATCCATGAACTGTTCGCACTTGCGTCTGTGGGCTTCGAATAGACCGGGCTCGATCCGTTCCTTACGGCTGCCATGGGCAATGTCGTTTCTGGCTACTCTTACGAACTCGAGCGAAGTGAAATGCGACTTGCTCACTGTGCCGTCGGGTATGCCAAGACGATATAGAGTTCTTCTCAGAACATCGGAGCCAAAGTTCATTTCCATCGAAACGACTGCTTCTGCATCAATAGACAGTATTTGTTCCGACAGGGAGCGCATTTTTTGTACGAAGTCTACCTGATGCCTTGCGCGCCGCATGAGACGTCCATCCTCGGTCTCTTGGTCATTTCCGGCCCCAAGGCGGACCGCATCAAATTCTTTGACTAGAGCACAAGCAAAGAGATTTGGATGAATATCTTTTGCCGAAATGCATTGATCGTTTATCGCTCTTATGTATAGCGAGAAAGCATTTTGGGCGAAACCCTCAAGGTGGGCGTACTGCATGACCAGGATGGTCCTCATTGAGGAGACTGGCCAATCCTTCTGTTCGCGCGTCCCGAGGAGTGTGTTACGTAAGTGCCTAAGCTCGTCAAGCCGCCAGGCAAGATCCTCCTCTAGCTGGGCCCTCAGCTCAGCCGGAGTCAATCGATCACCTCGCTAAAGCGGTCAGCGAAGTACGCTATACGAGCACGTAGCGGGTTCCGGTAATTCTTGCCAGCACCGCCGTGCTTCAGGAATTCTCGATCGGACTTACCGTCGCGAACTATAGTTGCAAGGTGATCTATGTGTTCGCTGTCCTCTATGTTGACCTTGTCGATCACTGACTGAATTCCCAGACACAGTCCTTCATAGTGATAGACCGAGAACTGTCCACGGGGTTCGGACGTTCTTGGATTAACAGTGCCGAATACTTTTGACCCTATTCCCAGCTTCTCTGCCACTAGGCGAAGCGTCAAGAACGTCTTCTCGAAGACGATTCTTTCCTTTGAGTAATCGAATGTTGTCGGACTCAGAGGATCCGAGACTTCCTCCATGTAATCTGTCAGGAAGTCGGCCACATCATGAGTGTATGCCTCGAAACTGTTCTTGTATGCGAAAAACCTAAGGACAAGTTCCTGATCAAACTTCTTACGGAGCTGGTTGTCTGAGATTGATCCGATACAGAAAATAAAGTCTCTGTTTTTGCTTAGGTCAGCAATGAATTCGTTAAAGTCGTTCGACAGAAGCCGAATGGTTGCGTTCCTAATCTCCTGCTCAGAAAGCGTTTCTCCGCCAGTGTTAAGCCGCTTGAACATGTAGTACCGAAGTCGAGGGTCGCTCTCCTTTCGGAGAATCTCTGCTCGGATATAGCTACGCTTAAGCTTGATTTCAAGAGCCCTGGGGAGATCATGGTAAAATACCCCATTTAGTTCCGGAACGATGTCACAATCGCTTAGAACTAGTGGATCTTGACGCTTCCCATCGATTACCAGCTGGCCGCGGAAGTGAAGGAATGACGAGATTCGCTGAAGACCATCGATTAGCTCGTAGATACGGTCTTCTCGTTCAATTAAGAAAATCGGAGGAATAGGCAACTCTAGTAAGAGTGATTCAATAAACCTAGCTTGAGCCCCTTCGGTCCACCGAAACATCCTCTGGAATTCGGGATCTATGATGAGCTCTCCCGCAGCATGCATGTCTGCTAGCTCGTTGAACGAGAAATCTAGCGTCTGAGTACGGACAGCGCTAATCTTCTCATCAACGGAACGAATTAGATCATCTGGTGATGTGGGGCTCTTCTTCATCGCTGACTCCTCTTAAGCGTCATCACTGTCTCTGCAACTTTTCCCTTAGTATAAGCTCGTGCTGCTGTGTTCACTTGGGTCAGAAGACGGGTAACTTCAGCTTGATCCCAACAGACAAACTCCCAGCCTCGCCGCTCAGCTTCTTCTACGCATATTTCAGCCAGGCGAATCGGAATATCCTTATAGTATGAGTCTTGCACGACAAGCTTCATAATGGCATGTGGCTTCGACACCCTTGTTATCTCGTCGAAGCTTGTAACGAGGTCATCGAGGTACTGTCGTGCTTGCTTTAGGTAGTACCCTGAAGATGCCTTGCTGTTATGCTTTGAGATATTCGAAACCAACTCGGCGGCAATCGACCCATATCTTGTAACGTTCAATGCTCCTGGAGAAGGGCGAATGAGAGTCGTTCCCATCAGCGCTGAGCGAAGCGTGCGGTCTTGATAAATATCAAAGCCGAGAATCGCTAGTTCTCTAGAATAGGCGACTGCATAATCTATGCGCGTAAGATAAGGCGGTGAAGTCAGGATGAAGTCTACAGAACTCTCCGCTATTGGGAGATGGGTGGAAGAAGACCTAATGATCGAGACGGAGGCCTCCGAGTAAGACTCGCCTGCTAGTCTTTTGATTAAATCTTCTTGAGCTTGGACAATCATATTGTCCAAGCGATGCTGAGTTACGTCTACGGCATCTTCTGCGCTAGATGCACGACGTACCCATGTGGGGTTGCTTCCCTCGAACCTTGTAGTTAGGGATCGAGTTACCCTAAACAGCGCGACATATCCCAAGGTTGCCTTTGTGTGAGGGAGTAAGCTGAGTGCTTTAGACCATTGACGGACGCGATTAGCAGTCCTCTTGGAGAACCAGGCTAGTAGCGGATCTGACTCCGAAATGCGACTTCTTGAAGCTATAGGTGTTGGGCAAAGTTCAATATTGCTACCGACCTGAGCACGCAATCGCGCTACTATATTGGCAATTGGGTTAAGGTCAACTCCGATGGAGCGGATTCCGTTGGCGCGAGCCGCGAGAGTTGTAGTTCCACTGCCATTCCAGGGATCCAGAATAACTGAATTATTGACATCTGCTTCAAAGCTCAGCTGAGTTTTTGCCCACTCGAAGGAGAAACCTGCGTAATACGGAAAGACATCCGCGAGACCCGCTTTATCGCTCTGGGGACGCTTCGGGGTAAGCTTTCGTGGGGGAGATGCGAGGCGGTCGCCAATGCTAAGCAGCGCATCCTGCTCGTCTGTATTGCCGACCGGGATGCTCAACACCCGTCCCCACTTTCTGACCTTGACTTACCATGAGCAGGGATTACGATAGCGTAGCCCTAAGTGATCATGGGTATCAAGCGGTCCGCTAGTCTTAATCTTGCTGTCACTTTCGCTGCTGGTGATCCATCTGTTGCCCGCCGTAGGTGCGGTCTACGGCCTGAGGTGATCTTCCGGTTGCAGGAAATCCGCCAGTAGGTGGCTGCGGCGAAGACTCTAAGTCGGGCCATGACAGCAGTCCAGGCTTCGATCGATGGGCAACCTGTGAGGCATGCGGCCCTACCAGCGAGCGCGTGGGCGGTGCTGGCCCGGACCGGCCGGAGAGCCGCAGCCGGGCCAGCGGCCGCCCGACGCGCGGCGGGGCGCCGTAGGCGGCACGCCTTGAAGACGTATCGAAAGTTCTCATCCGGCTGGGACTGGACATGGGACTAGACATGGGTGTCCTATCCCGGGACATGCTTGACACTTCAGTCCCACCAGATGCTTGACAGTCCTGACTGTTCCGAACCAGGCGACGCTCACGCTCTGCGGCAGAAGCGTGCGCCTTCGACCGCCCGCTCAGCGGCATGAGCGGACGTTTCGCTGTCCGCAGCCCGCAGCGCGATCTTCGAGTTCATCAAGGGCTGGTACGACCTGCACCGATTCCATAGCAGCCTCGGTTACCGTAGTCCCGCCGCCTACGAGGCCGCGTACACGGCCTTGTCCGTCAAAGCGGAGCAAGCTCAGCGGTCTTGGGATATCGTCCAGGCCAAAACGTCGGCGCCCTGGCATGACCGCGTCTATCTGTGGCAGCACGGAGGGCTCACAGTCGGAACGTCGCCCTCGGGCCTGGGCAGACGGCTGGCCCGAGGGGACCAGCTCAGCCCCGTCGAGGCGGCTGCCTGGGAGGCACGCTTCAACGCATGGTGGGCCGATCCGCTCGCCATCGTCGTGCGCTACTGAGTTTAAATCTCCAGAGTTAGGCCAGTTCGAAGGGCAGACCGGTCTCGTTGAAGAAGCCGGTAATGAGGTCGGGCCGGTACTGCATGC